>CALCMV010000432.1 GCA_937967535.1 uncultured Saprospiraceae bacterium | reverse complement strand
CCTCGCGATTGCGTTCCTAATGCGGCGCGGGCTGGAAGCACCACGCTACGGACGCGAACTGGAAGTGTCGCGCTACGTTTAATATCCTGCGGCATGTCCATCTTTCCGCGATTCGGACGCACCATAATACACGCCATTTTCCTCATCCCACATAATTGCCTGATAACCGCCGTAGCCACCAATGCCATTTGCCATTCGGTGTCCTTTGCGGATGAGTGCGCGGATGACATCATAACCGTAGGCAGATTCGAGATTGAGTGTGCCGCCGTTGGTCATTTGCTCGCCTGTGGGTTGGGATGAGCCGGTATGTCGGATGCGTGGTGCGTCGCCTGCTTCTTGCAGATTCATGCCGAAGTCAATGAGGTTGATGACGATTTGTGCGTGACCTTGCGGCTGCATCGCGCCCCCCATCAAGCCGAAGCTGGTATAAGGTTTGCCATTCTTCGTGATAAAGGCGGGAATGATGGTATGAAACGGACGTTTACCCGGTTCTATCACATTAAAATGTCCTTCTTCGAGTGCAAATAATTCTCCTCTATCTTGCAACATAAAACCCAATCCCGGCGGCACCATACCCGAACCCATTCCGCGATAATTACTCTGAATGAGCGATACCATATTGCCCTCTTTGTCGGCGGTGGTGAGATAAATGGTGTTGCCTTTTTCGAGTTCTCCGGCATCGAAAGTGCGTCCGGCGCGGTCGGGGTCAATGAGTTTTCTGCGCTTGTCGGCGTATTTTTTGGAGATAAGTTGTTCGACAGGAATATCGTTGAAATCGGTATCGGCGTAGTATTTGGCGCGGTCTTCAAAGGCGAGTTTTTTGGCTTCTGTAAAATAGTGAACGTATTCGGGCGTACCAAATCCCATTGCTTTTACATCGTAGCCTTCCATCACATTTAGGATTTGTAAAGCAGCGATTCCTTGTCCGTTGGGTGGTAATTCCCATACATCATAACCGCGATAATTGGTCGAAACAGGTTCTACCCATTCCGAATCATGCGCCGCAAAATCTTCGTAAGTCATCACACCGCCTTCTGCTTGCAGGAATTTCGCCATTATACGTGCCATGTCGCCTTTGTAAAAAGCGTCCGCACCGCCGCGAGCGATTTTTTCGTAGGTATTTGCCAATGCGGGATTTTTGAATACATCGCCTTTTTTCAAGGGGTCGCCTTTGGGCATATATACATCCGCAAAGTTGGGATATTCCTTGAATCGGCGTGAGGAAAGCGTGAGGTAATAACCAATTAATTCGGTGACAGGAAAGCCCTCCCGCGCATAGGCAATCGCAGGTGCGAGGATGTCGGGCATGTTCATTTTACCAAATTTATCGTGCAATTCAAACCAACCGTCCACACAACCCGGTACGCTCACAGGTAGTGCGCCATAGGCAGGTATTTTTTCGATATTATTTTTCTTAAAATATGCTAAATCAAGGGCTTTTGGGGAGCGTCCGCTGGCATTGAGTCCATAGAGTTTTTGGTCTTTGGCACTCCATACGATAGCAAATAAATCACCACCGATACCGCAGCCCGTAGGTTCCATCAAGCCCAAAGCAGCGTTGGCAGCAATGGCAGCGTCGATGGCATTTCCACCTTGTTTGAGAACGTCCAAACCAACCTGCGTAGCAAGCGGATGACTCGTAGCGACCATGCCGTTTTGAGCGATGACTTCGCTGCGGGTGGCAAAATTATTTCCTGTAACTCTATCCGGTTGGGCGTGCATAAGTGTAAAGTTAAGCGTTATCAGAGCGCAAATAATTATTATTCTTTTCATATTTAATTCGATTGAATGTCGGGCTTTTCAAAGGTAAGCAAATTGAAGCATATTCGGAAAGATAATAGGTATTTTGGGCAAGCTATTTATTCCAAACCAGTACCTTTGCTCCATGACCGACCATCTTCAGCCTATTCTTTTCATGCTTGCTTCTGCACTCTGTTTTACGGTGATGAATCTGGTTGCCTTATCGGTCAATCATTTACCTGCCTTTGAAATCGTATTTTTTCGGTCTATCGGTACGGTAGTCTGTACGATGTTTGTGCTTATCAAGCAAGGCATCCCAATACTTGGCAATAAGCCTAAAATACTGATAATAAGAGCTTTAACTGGTTTGACTTCACTGGTTTTATACTATAAAGCTATACAAATCATGCCCATAGGAACGGCGGCAGCATTGCGGTATTTGTCTCCGTTTTTTGCGACAGCATTGGCGGTGATTTTTCTTGGTGAACGGGTCAAAAAATTGCAGTGGTTATTTTTAGTGGTAGCATTTGCGGCGGTAATTTTGTTGAAAGGTTTTGACAATCGTTTGTCGGTGATTGGCTTGGTAGTTATACTGACTTCGGCGTTTTTCAGCGGGATGGTTTATGTGATTATTCGCAAAATCGGCAACTCGGAACACCCCGTTGTAATCGTCAATTATTTTCTGACTATTTGTGCCATTATCAGTGGAATCATCTGTCTGTTTTATTGGGAACAACCCCTTGGTATAGAGTGGGTTGGCTTGTTGGGTATGGGTTTACTTGGCTATGCGGCTCAAATCTGGATGACCAAAGCTATACAAATGGCAGAGACGAATTTGATTGTTCCTTTCAAATACGCCGAAGTGGTTTTTACGATATTATTTGCATGGATAATTTTCCAAGAACAACAATCGTGGATGGCTTTAGTGGGCATCTTGATTATTGTATTGGCTTTGATTGGAAATGTGGTGGTGAAGGAACGAAAAAAGAGCAGGATAAATCTTTAACCGGAATTTGGATGTTTTGGAAATTAGGCTAACGAAGACATAAGAGAACTCGAAATAAATAAGCTAGCCAAATTTTGAATTGTAGATTTTGGGTACTGTTCGAGCAAAGTATGGAATAGTTGCTCGAACAGTACCTAAAATTTATAATTTACGAGCCTTTTTCATCATACTACTATACATGATAGGAAACTTGCCACAAAGACACAAAGGGTAAATCGCTGATAATTAAGTAAATATAATTTTAAAAATTCTTTGTGTCTTTGTGCCTTCGTGGCTATGTATAGTAGTATGCTTTTTCATGATGTTATCTTTGTAATCTGCTTATTATCAGCTTATTAAGTAGAGTTCAACAACGCCAATTTAAAGCAGTCATTACAATTGTACACTTACATCTTAACCATCCGCCGTACCGAAGTCTCATTATCCATCGTAATAGAGATAAAATATACGCCTTGCGCCTCATGCGAAATATCAATCAGCAAATCACTTTGCATATTACCTTCCTGAATGATTTGTCCTGATGTATTGTGGATTTGGTAAATGCCATTTGGGATGTTTTGTATGGTGAATGTGCCTTTGGTTGGATTTGGGGAAATGGTAATTTGGGGGAGGGCGTCAGGTGTGGTGGTGGGTACGGTGCAGAAGGAAAGGACTTCTTCTGAGCTGTTGCAACCATAACTATTATTACCTATTTCGGCGGTTACTCCACTTTCTAAATAGTCACAAATAGGTGGAATTGCACAAATAGATAATGTAGGGTTACCAGCAATGTGTAAACCTCCCTCTGTGTTTAGCTGATTTAAACCTTCCAGACTGCTCAAATTATTGTTATTAGTAATGGACAAGAATCTCATTGATGCTAAATTGCCCAAGCCCGTCAAATTCATTAGGTTATCATTACGATGAATCCCCAAATCTTCTTCTATGGAAGCTAAATTAGCTAATCCACTTAAAGTTGCTAAACTATCGTTATCCGAAATCCGCAAAAAACCTCCAATTGAAATCAAATTATCTAACCCACTCAAACTCGTTAAATTAGCATTATGCTCAATCTCCACGATACCTCCTATCGAAACCAAATTGCTCAAACCATTAAGATTTATTAAATTACTATTCTCCAAAATCCGTACAATAGAGTGAACCGAGGTTAAGCTATCCAAACCATATAAACTCGTTAAAGCATCATTATGATGAATATCTATAGCCCCGATTGAAGTTATATTGCCTAAGCCACTCAAACTTGTTAAAGCATTATTAGTTGAGATGGCTAAAAGCCCCGGAATCAAACTTAGATTACCTAAACTACTTAAATCGACTAAGGTGGCATTCCCCAAAATTAACAAAGCTCCAACCGAATTCAGGTTCTCTAAACCATCCAAACTCGCCAAGCTCTCATTATTCTCAATCCATAAATAATCTCCAATTGAAGTAATTTGACTAAGCGAACTTAAATCCATAATATCAGTGCTGTTACTATCAATAAGTGTACCTATCCGCAGACTATCAACCTCCGTACAATTAGGGTAAAGTACAGCAAAATTATCCACTTCAGCTTGCGTCTCTAAAACAACCTCACCCTGCGGACATTGCGCCAACATGATATTTTTACAAAAAACAACAAAAACCCAAAAACAAACAATTTTTCTAAAGAGAGTCATCGCAGAATATTTTTAAAAGTTAAAAAGTCATTATGAAGCCAATACTTGCCTTGCATTTTCGAAATGCAAGGCAAGTAAAATAAATTGATTTTCAAAAGATTACAAACGAATAACGAGTCAACGGTTAACGAATCACGAAACTACGCATTCTTAAAATTCTCCCCCACCCGATTCCAGTCAATGATGTTAAAGAAATTACCGATATAATCGCCCCGTTTATTTTGATGTTTGAGATAATAAGCGTGTTCCCAAACGTCGATACCGAGAATAGGCGTACCCGATTTTTCCACCAAATTTTTCATCAAAGGATTATCCTGATTGGGTGTAGAACTCACGAACAACTTACCGTCTGCCCCCTTCGACAGCCACGCCCAGCCCGAGCCAAAGTGCGTTTTAGCCGCCTTTTCAAATGCCACTCTGAACTTCATAAAATCGCCGAAAGCAGCATTAATCGCATCTGCCAAATCGCCTGTAGGCTGCTTGTTTTCCGGCTTGGGCGACATGATATTCCAATACAGCGAGTGGTTGAAATGTCCGCCGCCGTTATTGCGTAGTCCGGTATCCGCTTTTGCATTGCCCAAGCCCGCAAGCACCTCCGACAAAGACTTGTCGCTAATCTTGGCATCTTTTAGCGCAGCATTAAATTTCTTGACATAGCCCGCATGATGCTTACTGTGATGAATTTCCATTGTGCGGGCATCAATATTCGGCTCTAAGGCACGATATTCGTAAGGCAACTTGGGTAGCGTGAACATACCGTCCGCATTTGCCATTATAGCATTGGAAGTTTTTGATTCAGAGGAGTTGCAGCCGATAATCGGGCTTATCATCGTACCGGCAGTCACGACTCCGGCAACTTTCAAAAATTCGCGTTTATTCATTATTAAGTTTAAGTTTAAGTCGAAGTTTAAGATTAAATTAATTTGTAACTTGACTCAAATTTGT
>CALCMV010000431.1 GCA_937967535.1 uncultured Saprospiraceae bacterium | reverse complement strand
GTCAGCTTACTCAACGCTGAATTAAAACTTGCTATAACTTCGGCTGCTAAATAGATTTTCATAAGCGAGAATTTTCTGAGCAGCCAATATACAACTTTTTTATATTTCAACGGGTAGGTTATTTTTTTCGCCTTCCCTTATTAACCGCATCATTGATGCGATCCAAAAACACATGTGGATTCTCACGAAGCATTCGTTTATTCAAAAAATACTTTAGCTCAACCCCTATTTTTTCTGCTTCTACTGCATACTCCTTAACATCAAAAAGATTTGTGACCATGACAACAGGAAAAGCCCGATTTCCACTGTTAAGGATTATCTTAGCTACTTTCAGACCTTCTCTGTTACCAGAGTCATTTTCATCAAGTTTGATGTCAATAATTCCAAGCGAGAAAAACCCCGCTGGATTATCTGCTATTTTTGTTTTTGCTTCGTTGAGACTTGTTGCTCGAAAAAGGCAATAAGTTTTTTCCTCAGTGGGCAAATTTTGTTCTTCATCTAAGGATAGGATTTCTTCCAACTTTTGATAATCACTGGCTCTATCTTCAACTATAAGTACATTCATTTTTAATTTGTTTTAATATTTACTAATGGAATGGTAATCACACAAGTTGTACCATTCATTTCATTTTCGTAATAATTAATAGTCCCTTTCCAATCGCCTATTACCGTGCGTTTCACTTGCTTCAAGCCATGTCCTTTATCACACTTTTGGGTATATGGCTTGCCGTTATCCTCAACAGTAATTACCAAATTTGCGCCTTTTTCTTTCAGAGATATATTTATTTTTTTACCTTCTCCTTTCAAACGTTCGTTACCCTCATTCATTAATTTATTAGCTACTTTATTAGAATTAATTGCTAACTCAAGTAAAATCCCCATCATTTTTTGTGCATTGACTCTGTTACATTTAAAATCACCAAGTGTTTCATAGCCATTGAGAGGCATTTTATCATAATTTAAACCTTCTTTTATATTGCTAAGACATTGTGAAACAAGTGGTTTGACTTCAACACCTTCTCCGCTTTCACGATGTATCAAATTATGTAAATTGTACATCGCATCAGCTCTCATCTTAATATCATTCAAGGCTAAAAATGTGGCATATTTATTATCATCATATCTTACTTCGTTAATTTGTCTTTCCAAATCGTCACTTAATAAGTTGAGTGTACCCCTTATCGCATGATTCATATCTTTTCTTTGGTTTTCTGCCATTTGCGCTTTTTCTTCTGCCATTTTTTGTAAATCCTCTCGCATCTCTTCTTTTGTATGTCTTAGCCATGACGCAGATAAAATGAAAAATAAAACAATTAATAATGGACGGTAGATTGCTTTTGCTACTATTATTATTTCAGGTAATTGACCTGTTACAGAAATGAATCCCGATAGCTGTGCAGTTAGAGTTACCAATATAGTTAAGCCGATTAAAAGACGAAACTGAAATTGTTTGAATCCTCTCACTTTAAAAACCATATCAAAAAAGTAAAGAAGTGTAAATATTGTAACGCAAGAAAGACAGAAATCTGGGGTAATATTTTTATATATTTCAAATATTGATAACATAAATGTTTCGTCGGTATAATATTCCCAACACACTATGTTTGCAATGAGTACAATAGCTGTAATACTAAAAAGTGTTATGTCTTTCTCTAAAATAGGCATTCGTAATTTACGACTTAGCTGTTGAAGTGCTGTTCCCTCTTTTGTCTCTAAATACTTAATTGAATACAGAAAAAAGAATGAATTTACCGTTGATATACAGTTATGAATCAAAGGATCTTCCATACCCCAAATTTTAAAATTATCACCAACGCTCCACATAAATATTGCATAAGCAAAAAGAGCCAGTCCTACGTCTTCTTTTTCTTTATACCCAACTTTTGTTTTTTCAATATATAACCATATGTACACTATGGCTATACCTGAAAAACATTCAAAAAATAACAATGTGTATATGCGCAAATCTGTTACATCATTAAAAGTTATAGCAATAACTCCTGATAATGCACTTAATAAAAACAACACAGCAAGTGTATCAGCAACAAACGAGGGTCTTGCAATATATAATACATGTTTAACATTTGATTTATCCACATTATTTTTGGTCTCAACAGCCCAAGTTTGTAGCAAAACCATTAAAACTATTAAAAATGCAATTTTTGATAAGGTGTATAGTATTAGAATAATGGGATTTACAGAACTAGTAATGACTACTATTGCAGTCATCATGAAGCCCAACCAAACTACAAATGTGGTAATTGAAAATAAAACTCCATATCCGCGTTTGATAAATGAACGAGTGATAGCGTAAAAAAATAATGAAAGCGTTATTACGTTATAAATGGACTCAAATACTGTAATAATACTCTCTGTCTGCTTATTGCCGTCCTCGTGATAAACAAACATTAGTAAGACCAATAAGCCATTGATGATTAGTACACTAGCTACCCATTTAGGGCTGTTTTTAGAGAAATTATACCTGTGTTTAATTTGATTAAATACATGAGTAAAATAAGGTAGTGCTGCAAACAGAAAGGCATTACTAATAGTTTCAATTAATTTGCTAGGAAGATGAAATTTTGCTGGTCCAACCCCTTGTGTGACTTTTATTATATTGGCTAGACTGATTAGAAACAAATAGATAGCGATTAGGATAAAGCTTAGGTCTTTCTCATCTCTCTCTTGACTTATTGTTCTTGACCATGTACGTATTAAAATCCAGCCCACAAAAAAATATGATATAAAAAGAACTATTCTAATTGAACTTACAGTCAGATGTTCAGTAATTGTATCAATAATATTTACAGAATTCCCCCAAGATAGTGTAATAATAATTCCAAATAGTGTGATAAACAAAAGGGTAAGCGTATTAGCAATAGTTGACGACTTCATATTATTTGATATTTGGTTATGCGTAACTTTCTCACATGATAGGCAAATAAACTGAAACAAGCCAAGCAATTCCACGATGACGCGATTTTATACGATATTAGATAAGATCAAATTATTTTTATGTGTATAAACAAAAAAACTCCCCTTACATCCAAAAATGCAAAGGGAGTTTCCCATTCACACTGATTACATCACCTCACCATACCCCGAAGGCAGATTAAGATAAAATTGCTTCCCACCAAAAATCTCCGTATTTTTACCATTTAAAATCCACCGATATGAAAAAAGGCAAACAACTCGTCCGTTTTGACTGGGCAATGAAAAAATTGCTTCGCAACAAAGCCAATTTTGGTATATTGGAGGGTTTTCTGAGCGAATTATTGTCGGAAGATATTAAGATTCGCCGAATATTGGAGAGTGAAGGCAATAAAGAAGAAAAGGACGACAAACACAATCGCGTAGATATTCTCGTTGAAGACAGCACAGGTGAGTTGATTATCATTGAAGTTCAAAACAGCAAAGAATACGACTACTTTCACCGCATCTTATACGGCACTTCCAAAGCTATTACCGAAAATATTGATTCGGGAGAAGCCTATGAAAATGTCAAAAAAGTCATCTCTGTTACGATTGCGTATTTTGATTTGGGGCAAGGAAAAGACTACGTTTATCATGGCAAAACTGAATTTAGAGGCATTCACAAAGGCGATGTTTTGAATTTGATAGAACAACAACTTGAAATTTATGATATTGGCGAGGTGCAAAAGGCTTATTCCGAATATTGGTTGGTTAAAGTCCATAAATTCGACAATGTTGTTCAGGATAGATTGGATGAGTGGATTTACTTCTTCAAGAATGGCGTGGTACAAGAAGGATTCTCTGCCAAAGGATTATCTGAAGCAAAGAAAAAGTTAGACCCCATATTGCTGACTGACGATGAAAAATCGGCATACAAATACTTTCTCAAAAGATTACGGGATATTGCAAGTGCAGAACGCACCAAAATTTATGATACTTTGTTTGATTGGAAAGATGCCCAGAAATTGAAAGAGATTCAGAAAGAAATGAAGGAGAAAATTAAAAGATTAGAACAGACGCAAAAGAAAATGCAGGAGCATGAAAAACAAGTACGAAAAGCCATACGAAAACGACACGCTATTCGCATGAATGAAATAGGCATCCTAACCGACCGAATCGCTCCGGCACTCAGAATGCCCGAAGCAGAAGTCAAACAAATCCTTGAAGAATACAGAAACTCGTAATTATGCAGTGCGAAAAAGCTGCTTTCATTTCTCCTAATAATTTCGTATTTTTGAAAAAAATAAAAATGATGACAGATAGCATTGGCATAGAATACGTCACCGACAAAGCGGGTAACAAATCCAAAGTCTTGATTTCGTATGAAGACTGGCAGCGCATTGAAGCGAGCTTCAAGAAGTGGGAGGCTTACGAAGGCTTAAAATCGGCACTAGTAGAGGTAAAATTGATGCAACAAGGCCAACTACCTAAAAGAGATATGAAAACCTTTTTAGATGAATGTTAATGTTGTACCCACCTCGAATTTTGAGCGAAAAGCCAAGAAACTTATCAAAAAATACCGCTCTCTGAAAGGTGAATTAGCTGAATTGACCGCCGAACTCGAATCCGACCCACGCAAAGGCACACATATCCGCGAGAATGTTTACAAAATCAGATTAGCCGTCAAAAGCAAAGGGAAAGGAAAAAGCAGCGGTATGCGAGTGATTACCTACGTGGATGTTTTCTTAGCACACGAACCACACGAAACCGATGTATATATCCTCTCCATTTACGACAAATCCGAAACCGAAAATATCGGAGAAGGTTACCTCACCGACTTGGTCGAGAAAATACAAGAAGAAGTAGAAAAAATGGAAATTGCACTCGGATTCGATAAGGATTCAGAAGAAGAATAAAACACAAAAACTCCCCTCACATCCAAAAATGCAAGGGGAGTTTCCTATTCACGCTGATTTACAAAATCGTTTTACGACTCCCCACTCCGAACCACCTCAACCCATCCCCCACTTTCCCGAGCATTAATCCCATTATCATACATCGCCTCACAATACACCGAAGGCAGATAATACCGCCCTTCGTAGGCAGCATTCAGGAGGATGCTATACGTGCGGGTGCTACTACTACCGATGTCGAAATACGTATAAATGCGGTCATCGCGGATGTCTTGATATTCGGCGTTGTCATTGGTGAGATTATAGTCAATATTATCCATGCGGAGATTGCGGAGTTCCCAGCCGGCGGGGAAGACTTGGGTGAGTGCCATTTCTTCGTAATTACCTCGTTTTCCGGGATTTGTGAGCGTGACCATCGCGACGAAATCTGTGCCTTGTTCGATGCTTGTCGGGTCGAGTTTTTTGCCTTTGAGGGTTTGGTAACGGATGCTCATTTTGAGGTCATTTTCGGTGCTGGTCGAGTCGCCTTGCAGGGGTTTTCCGTCGATGAGGACACGGGTGTAGAGGATGCCGCCCGATTGATTCGTCAAGGTCAATTCCTGCTTATCCAAGCGGTCAATATCAATCGGAATTTGCAAGACGGGGTTCGTCGAACCTGCGTTTTGTTCGCCCTTATCGCCGACCTCGTAGGTCAGTCGAATACGGTCTGCTGTGCC
>CALCMV010000430.1 GCA_937967535.1 uncultured Saprospiraceae bacterium | reverse complement strand
TGGCGCGATTTTCAACGTTGGTGGCGGCGGTGTCGTCAATGTGAACAATTGTACAATTACCAATAACGTAGCCAACGGTGCAGCCGGTTCAGGTGGTGGTATTTTGAATGATGCAGGTGGAAGCCTGACCGTCACGAATACTGTTATCACAGGCAATACATCAGTACGTGCAGGTGGTGGTATTGAAGATAACTCTGGTGCAGGAACGACTTTCGTTGTGACCGATTGTACGATTGATAATAATACAACAGGTGGCTCACCCGGAAATGGTGGTGGTATTCACATCACAGGTCCCGGTGACCTTGATATTTCAGGTGGTACTGTAAATGGTAACACAGCAGCAGCCGAAGGTGGTGGATTGTGGAACGGTACAGGTACAATGACCGTTACAAGTGTAACAATCGACAGCAATGTAGCCTCCGGTGCAGGTGCCGACCAAGGTGGTGGTGGTGTATTCAATGTAGGCGGTACAGTCATCATTGATATGTCAACAATTACCAATAATGTAGCAGATGGCGCAGCCGGTAGCGGTGGTGGTATCTTGAATGATGCGGGTGGAAATTTGACCGTAACTAATACAACTATCACAGGCAATACATCAGTACGCGCAGGTGGTGGTATCGAAGATAACTCTGGTGCAGGTACGACTTTCGTTGTGACCGATTGCATTATTGATAATAATACAACAGGTGGTTCGCCCGGAAATGGTGGTGGTATTCACATTACAGGTCCCGGTGACTTAGACATCAGTGGCGGTACAGTGAATGGCAATACAGCATCAGCCGAAGGCGGTGGATTGTGGAACGGTAGCGGCGTAATGACCGTCACCAGTGTCACGATTAATAATAACACAGCAAGCGGTGACCCTGCCGACCAAGGCGGTGGCGGTGTATTCAATAATGGTGGTACTGTCATCATTGACATGAGTACCATCAATAATAACGTAGCTGACGGTGCAGCCGGTTCAGGTGGTGGTATTCTGAATGATGCAGGCGGAACATTGACCGTAACCAACACAACTATAAATGGCAATACATCTGTACGTGCAGGTGGTGGTATTGAAGACAATTCAGGCGCAGGTACAGTCGTGACGATTACGAATGTTATTATCAATGATAACAGCACAGGCGCATCTCCCGGAAATGGTGGTGGTATTCACATCACAGGTCCCGGCGATATGGATATTGCACAAAGCACTATCAATGGCAATACTGCCTCAGCCGAAGGCGGTGGCGTATGGAACGGTAGCGGCGTGATGACTATCACCACTACAACCATAGATGGCAATACTGCAAGCGGCGACCCTGCCGACCAAGGCGGTGGCGGTGTATTCAATAATGGTGGTACGATTAATATTACCTATACTACGATTTCTAATAACATCACCGACGGTGTAGCCGGTGCAGGTGGTGGTATTCAGAATGTTGCGGGTGGTACAGTGACGACTGATTATACAACCGTATCGGGCAACACAACTGCCGGAACAGGCGGTGGTGTCAACAATGACGACGGAACAATTACGATTAATGCCACAACAATTGCCAATAATAGCGCAGCCGGAGACGGTGGTGGTATCAATAATCTTTCAAATGCAGTTAGTCTTTTGAGTTCAATAGTAGCGGACAATACATCCGGCGGTGCCGGACAGGATGTAGCCGGAGCCAATTTGGTTTCCAATGGTTTCAATCTTGTAGGGCAGGATGATGCCGGAGTATTTCCCGCTCAAGGTTCGGATAAATCCGGCGACGCAGGACTACAACCACTTGCCGACAACGGCGGACCTACACAGACGCATGCACTACTGTGCGCCAGTAGCCAAGCCGTTGACATGGGTAATCCGGCAGATAATGCAGCCGCACAAAACGGTTCGGCAGTCGAAGGTGGTGTACGCGATATAGGTGCTTACGAAAGTCCCGCAGACTGCCCAGTAGAAAGTGTCCCTACGCTTGGAGAGTGGAGTTTGATTATATTAATGTTATTGATGTTAATTATTGGTGTGGTGAGTATTCGTCAGAAAGAAAAAGAAGTTGCTTTTTCCTAATTGGAAAATGAGTTCTCTGTTTTTCATAATAAAGGTCACTCCGGTATTTTCGGAGTGACCTTTTATTTTTGTGCCATCAAGTACAAAATACGGTCAGTACCTTCTATTTTTTGTTGGTTTTTTATCGTAAAATATTTATTAAAAGCCGCTTCAAAACCTACTTGTGTATAATCGGGAAAAATATCTTCGCGTGTAGCCAACAGTGTACGCACACGCGGGTCGCTTTTGGGTACAAATTCGATGATAAGTTGCGAGGTCAATTCAGCAAAAAAAGCAGCCAGTTTGTGGAGAGGAACATTATTGGAAATCGCCAAATGATGCACCAATGCCAATGCCAAAATCAAGTCCGGTTTTTCTCGTTTGAATACGCTATTGCGTTCTTCATTATTCCAACCGATGGCAGGGCTTGGGTTGGTAAGGTCGAGTAGTAGCGGAAGTATATTTTTTTCCTTTTTCTCCTTGATTTTCAAATAATTATACTCAACAGCAAGGTGGTCAATGTCGAATGAAATTGTATAGGCGCGTTGTGCAGCAAGGCGGCTAAATGTACCATCATTTGCCCCCAAATCCCATGTTAATTTTGCGTTTGTATTTTCCAAAAAACCACTAACCAGCCTTTGTTTTTTTGCTAAATAATCATCGCTCAAAATTGTTTCTTCATAATAAGCTCCCCATTCTGTTGTGTTGGTTTTTAGTCGGAGTTTTTTGATGCCATTTTCCAAGCTGTCTATCAAACCCATCATGGCGGCACGACTGATTTTTCGATTGCTTTTTGCAGTATGATTTTCGGAATTGGCATGTCGTTTTTGACTGCTTGCGTGCAGATGAATATGCAGAAACAAAGGCACACGAAAACGACTCCGAAAGGGCAATAAACGACTCGCCAAATCCAATGGAATACCATCTATATAATCGCGCATCATCGCGCCCATACGCGGGTCGTGATACGACATGAGTGCGAGTGGTGCGAGGAAGTGTCGGCAAAACTGCCCGTAAGCAAGCCACGGACTGCCTTCCTCATATTTTTCAAAAGAAAGTGTATCAATAAAAATAGCTTTACCTTTATGAAATTGGATATTATAAGCACTCGCATCTTTGAGTGTCATATCTTGTTGGAGGGCTTTTTTTTGTATGGCGAGAGTGCTTAGTGCAGCATCTTGATATTGGCTAAACGACCATTCGTAAGGATAGGAAATAAAGGGAATTTTTTCGGCTTGAAGGAGTTTGTACTGATGGGTATTTTTCGTAGTATCGAAGTCAATTTCGGTATGCGGTATCAGCAATTTGGCTTGGGTGAGTACTGGATATAATTTTGACATTAACGAGTCGTAATTGTCTCGATATGAATTATTTACAACACGAAAAATTTGATTATCCTGTTGAAAAACGAAACCACTTGGGTCGCGGAAAGAACTATTGAGTGCTTTCATCATTGGTCAATTCTTCTTCAGTAGTTCTCTTTTTTCCGAACAATCCCAGTACCCAATCCGTTACAGCGTTTTTTGCCATTTTAAAATAAAAAGCAAGTGCCAAAAATCCGGCAATAATGGCTTGTACAATCAAGCTGCCGGTGCCGGGGTCGAGGTAGAGTAGTATGAAGTCTAACATTTATTATTTTTTACGTAATATAGATATTTTTGTCTATGTTGGTCGAAGCACAGAGCATGAATATCTGTGTTATGGATGAACAAATATACACTTTTTCGTTGGCAACGTTAGCAGCCATTGTATCGTTGCACCAAAAAATAAACCAAATTATGCGTATTTTTTTATTATCAATTTGTTGCTTGCTGATAAGCGGGCAAGTCCTTTTTGCCCAAAAATTCATTCAAATGGATATGTTTGGCAAAAAGAAAGCCATGAGATTTCATGTAGGCGATGAGTTGCGCTTCAAGGTGATGGGGGACGATAAATTTTACATTCTACCCATCGTAGATTTGGACGAAACAAGCGGGAAAATCACACTGCCCAAAGGAGAAGTTTTTCTCCACGAAATCACTGAAATTCAAGTAGTCGCACAGAATCACCGACGCTATAATTTGGGTAGAAATTTGTTTGGTTTTGGAGGAGTCATGTTAGGAATCGGTACCTTTGATGCTTTGATTTCGGGAACTGTTTTGACCGCAAGTGGCTTTATTATAGGCGGAGTGGCAATGGTGCTAGGTGCTGTTTTGCGGTGGGCATTTAAGAAGCGTAACTTCAAAATAAATGAACGACGACAAATACGGATTTTGAATTTGAATTTGGAAGATTTGACGATTGCTTGATGGCTGGTCAGATGAATATATTATTTAGAGCATATTTAAACGAAGGGTAAAAGATGTCAACTTCAAAATAAATTCAAACAAAAACACCTATTTTTGTATTCATTATAAGGAGCAAATAATTCGGATTGCGCGTTCTCAAATAGTGCAACAGATAATATCGTTTTTAAACAGGCTCTAAACTTGCAATCTGCAAGCTACAACTCATTCAAATGGAAATAAAAATCACGGTAATAGACCGCGAAGGTGAGCGTCATGAGACAGAAGCCCCAACGGATATGAATTTCAATATGATGGAAATTTGTAAGGCAATGGATTTGCCGGTGGAAGGTACTTGCGGAGGGATGGCATTGTGTGCCTCATGCCATTGTTATGTAGAAACAGACAACGAATTGCCTGAAATGTCGGAAGATGAAGAAGATATGCTCGACCAAGCCTTTTTTGTCGAAGATAATAGTCGGCTTGGTTGTCAATTGCATTTGACGGAGGCATTGGATGGCTTGGTGATACGGCTGGCACCGGGGAGTGAGTAGCCGAGTAGCGAGTAACCGAGTAGCGAGTTTGAACTTTTACTTGTGTTTGTTTATTGTACTTTTCTTCCTTTCCATTCGTATTTTTTGACGAATAATCCCAATAAACCTATTACTATCACATAGCTCAATTCGAGAAAAATGGCAGGAATGTAGACCGACATTCGCACCAAATCCCGACGGTTGAGCGAAGTCGCTACACTTGCAAGAAAAATATAATCCAATAGAATTTTGATGGCTAATTGTAGCAAGCCAAAATACAGCAAGACAGGTACAAAAATTCCCGCCACCAAATTTATCGGAATACTGATACAAAACAGCCAAATCAATGCCCATGTAAAGGTCACACCTTTATCTGGATAGTTGGTCGTTTTGCTTGCCCAACGGATGCGTTGCTGCATAAAATCGCTCAAGGTACGCTTGGGTTTGGTGTAGGTAATCGCGGCAGTATTTTTAAGAAAAGCGATGTCATTGGGGTATTGTTTAGCGATTTTTTGGAGCAGCATCAGGTCGTCGCCGGAGGCTTTTTGGTCAATGCCTTCAAAGCCCTTTACTTCTTGGAATACCCTGCGCTCGTAGGCGAGATTTGCCCCATTGCAGAGATAGTGAAATTTCCGAAAAATACCCGCACCATTCACGCCCATCATTCCGATAAAATCCAGTGATTGAAAACGTTGGAAGGTGTTTTTTTCATCAAAAAAAATAACGGGTGCAGCGATGAATTTGGCTTGGTGTGTTTCGTAATAATCTGCTATTATTTTGAGCCAATCATTGCCCATGATACAATCGGCATCTGTCTGGACAATCAATTTATTTTCAGCATTTTGTACACCAATTTCGATAGCTTTTTTTTTGAATGATTGTAAAATTTTCGGATTGATGTAATCTGCGAGTTTGAGGAGTTTTACATTATTGTATTTATCAGAAAATTCATGAATAATTTGTGCGGTATTATCCGTAGAAAAATCGTCAATAACAATGATTTGGTAAAGATGTGCAGGGTAATTTTGAGCTAAAACGGCTTGAAGTGTTGCGCTTATATTTTCTTCCTCATTTCGTGCCGCAATGAGGACGCTTATTGTAGTCGTATTTTTATTTTTTTTATTTTTTTGAAAAAAAGGTAAAGACCACCAACCCAAAATATACCGCCACATGAAGGCGATATACACCCAAGTCATCCCAAGAGTAAATAAGACAAAGAGGGTTTGAGCAGTTATCAAAAACAGGTCAAACTCTGTGTAAGTTTTAATATCAGAGGTCATCAAAAAGGTCGTCGTAAGAATTACGGTCTTGCTGTTTGATACGGCGGTTGCTTTTAGGAATTTCGAGTGGAATGATTTCTTCCTCGTCTTTGAGGTCAAATTCGATGTCTTCCTCTTCTACTACTTCTTCGTATTCGGTAGTTTTGCCGCGTTGCTGTTCTTTGACGGTGCTTTGCATTTTGCGGACTTGGCGTTTGAGCATGGCTTTTCCGAATAAATACAGTGCCAATACAGGTGCCCCAAGTACACTCAAAATGATTGCACCGATACCATAAGCTAGCTTATTTTTCAGTAAGCCGCCTATCCATTTGCCATAATTGACCACTACCTGATGGTCAATAATTAGGGTGGCTATGAATAAAACGGGAGTGAGGAAACTTAGTATTTTTAGTATCCCCGTCACAACGTAATATATCACCGCAATCGCCAATAGGAGAAAGACGATACCCATAACAGACCGAAGAGGATTGGAACGATTTTGCTGTTGTCTTTGCATGAATAAATCTTAGAAGTCAGAACGCTTTGCTGTCAGAGGGTCTGACCTCTGAATTAAAAGTTCATATAAATTTACGCAAATTATCGGGATTGTAAAATAATTTCAAGACAAGTCTGGATGTTTTTTAGACAAAAGTGTGTTTGAGTTAGGGGTTACGGGTTTTGGAATTTGGAATTTGGTCTCGGCTCAGTCGAGAGGTATTTTCCTCTGTTAACCATTCTTTGAATAGGCGAATACCTTTGCTGAAGGAAGTTTGTGGCTCGTAATTGAACAGTTGATGGGCTTTGCCGATGTTTGCACAAGTCAGCGGGAGGTCGCCGGCGGCAACAGGCAAGTGATTGATGATGGCTTTTACACCAAAGGCATCTTCAAGGGTTTGTATCATTTCAGCCATGCTGATGGTTTTGTTGTTACCGATATTGATGACTTCGTACAGAGTATCGTCATAGTCGATGGCTTGGCAAATACCCTCCAGCACATCGTCAATGTAGGTGTAATCTCTGCCCGAATCCATACTCCCAAATACAGGCAATGCCTCACCTTTGAGCATTTTTAAGGCAAATTTGTGAATCGCCAAATCAGGACGTTGGCGCGGACCGTAGACGGTAAAAAAGCGCAAGGCAAGAAACTGTGTGCCGTATAATTGACTATAAGAATGACCAAGTAACTCAGAGGCGAGTTTGGAGCAGGCATAAGGGCTGACCGGACGAAGGTCTTGGTCGTCTTCGCTCCAAGGCAAATTGGTATTTAGTCCGTAAACACTGCTTGAGGAGGAAAAAATAAATTTCCGAATATTGCGCTCTCGCGCTATTTCGAGCATATTTTGTGTGCCTTGTGTATTGACAAATGAATATTCACGCGGGTTGGTCACTGAGGGGCGCACCCCTGTTTTGGCTGCCAAATGCACAATCACTCCATAATCAGCCGTCAATGAACTCGTTAGTGATTCGTGATTGGTGACATCTAATTGAAGAAAAGTAAATTGGTTGCCATAAGCACGGCACATTTCAAGGTTGCGGTGCTTGATACGTAAGTCATAAAACGGGTCGAGACTGTCTACAATAGTAACATACCAGTTTTCAGCCAGTAAACGCTGCGCTAAATGACTGCCTATAAATCCGGCACCTCCCGTAATAAGTATGTTTTTGTTCATGGTTTAGTGGAGATGCCCGTTCTGTTTTGCTAATTTATCTTGATAATCCTGTCCGGTATATTTTCCATAACGCAGATGTCCTATTCTGCCACGTTGGGTCTGTATGAGACCAAATACTATGGCAGTCATTATCATTGTTTCACTATTGCTAAAGCCATTGTGTCCTGACCCATACATCTGAATGGTAATCACAAAGAGCAGGGAAATTGATAGAAAACGATAGGCAGGGTCTTTTATCCAAAAAAAACAGCGATAATATGATGAGATAATAAAAACCAACATCGCAATAAACGCCAATATGCCTGCTTCGCCCCATACCATAAGATAAGTGTTGTGGCACCCCAAATACCCTTCGGGCAGGTTGTGGAATCCGCTCAAGCCCCAACCTTGGATAGGTTGATCGGCAACCATCGCTGCAGCCTCTTCCCACAATTTAGCGCGGTCTGTAGTGGTGGTATTATTTACTTTTCCTTGCAAAATATCTCCGATTTGTTGTAGACGCTGCAATTGTTGTAGCTGAAGATTCGAAGTAACTTCTCGAATTTGAGGCAAAGCCGCAATTACTCCAAAAAATATGACCACTACTGCGGTAGCAAATCTTCGACGTCTGGCTCGCGGCATCTTCAGGATGATAGCCGAATTGTATCCAAAAAACAATAGAATCATCAACATCGAAACAATAAGTGTAGCTTTAGAAAATGTCAAAAACGCCCCATAAGCTACTATAGGAACAAACAGGAGAAAAAGTAATGACAATCGCCTACTCTGAACAATAAAAAATAAAACAAAAGCCAAAGAAAAATTGGCATGTACCCCTGCAAGATTAGGGCTGGCAAAAAGCCCTGCAGAACGCCCACCACCGTACATCAATGCCTGAAGGCTACCGGAGAAAATGCTGGTAGCAGACCCGATTGGCACCATAAAAGTAATGATAAGTAGTGTAAATGTCACGAAAGCCAAAACATTTAGCAAAAGACCCCTATCAGATGCATAGATGATGTATTTATACACCGCAAAACTTAAAACAAATGCCGGAGCAGTCTTCCTAAACATTGTATAATAACCTGCCGCTTCCTCATGGTGTGTATGGCTGTAAAACAACCACGAGATTGTTCCTAAGCTAAATAGCAACACCAACATGACATAAAATGCCCAAAGTGGAAAATTAATCTTTCCGTAACTAAATAAATAATAGCAAAGAATAAGACAAAACACCAAAATGAATGACGAAAATAAAGCAGTCACACCAAATAGCAAATATGCTATACCATTAAGATTAGCAAGTACAATGAGGCAAATTCCCGCAAAACTCAAATCCAGTAATAATGACCGTTTTAACATATTTCCGTGATTCTTAGTTCGTTAATTCGTAGATTCGTTATATCTGATTTATTGAATAATTCCGGGGATTACCTTTTGAGATGGTACTGTCCAGCGTTTGGTATAAAAAATATAATTTTTCAGTCTCTTTTCGCGTGATACCGTCGAAACACTATTGGCTTTACCAATGTTAGAGGCTTCACTCGTCACTTTCTTTACTACCCAATGATTGCCTTCCATTTCACATTTCAACTGCTTTACTTTCAGTGGTTTTTGCTGACTTTCTACAACAAGATTTTTCTTAAAAACTGCATGTTGTGTTGCAGGAACGCGCAAATGACTTTTTGTATTTTTTATGGTATTTGACTCTACCAATACATCGGCATACAACACAACCGCATTACCGGCATTATCCGCAGTCTCCTGTATATCATAGAAAATATTATTGCGAACTGTGATATCACTTACCCGTTCGTTTTTATACCCATGTGCAATACTAATCCCTCTTGCTACATCAAAGATAATATTATTTTCAATCAAAATATTTTTTGCATTGCGATGAATCATAATGCCCGACCCATGACTCCCTCCGCTACAAGTTTTATCTGTTGTTCTAAAACCCCATATACGATTGTTAGTCACAAGAACTTTATCTTCCGGTCGAGTAGAATTTGTGCCTACCTTAATATCTATGCCGTCCTCTGCACAAGCGAGTTCTTCACCATTCTTTTGACGATATAATTTACGGGTGATATACAAATCATTATTGTCAATAATCGTTCCCGGTACTTCGCCCGTTATAGGCGAATTTTTACCAACATCTACTTGATATACCAATTGTACACCATCCGTTACATCATAAATTTCATTATCAACAATACGATTATTCCGAGACTTTCTTCCCTTTGAAGCATATACGGTTACACCGATATTATCACCTGTAAATCCCTCGATTTTATCACGAATCACACAACGTTGGATTGTATTGTGACTACTATTAAATATTCTTACACCATTCCCTACAATTACTTGCTCTATCGAACAAAAATCCAGTGTATTATGATTTGATTCTTGAAAAAAAGCATTGTACAAACCACCTCTTTTCCCTTCTTTTTCTGTCGCTTGCCCTCTGAATGTCAAGCCATGTAATACCCAATGGCTTATTTCAGAGAAATGAAATCGCTCCAATACTGCCTCTTTTTTCTGTACCTTTCTTTTTACAGGATGTGGTGCGTCATAAGGTTGGGTAGCTTTCGGGTCATAATATCGAAAAATGTAGGGTTGTGCTGCCGTACCGGAATAATTCGGTCTCAAATTTCCCCACTTCCTATAGTCGCCCGGAGTGATTAGAAAATGTCGAATATTTCTATTTTTAGACAACAAATCACGCCATGACTTATAAGGTAAATTAGGCATGACGACCAACACATCCTTGCGCGTATGCGGTTGTCGATTTGCCGAAACATCCAATATTGGCAAATCACGCTGATACTTGCTATCTATAAATCGAGTTGTTTTTTCCAATGTCACCGTCTTCGGGACACTGAAACCTATATTTTCCGTTTTCTTCACCTGTGAAGTCGTTTTACAAGCAAATAAAAACATTACAATTAAGACGAAAAACCATCCGATTTTTGATGTTTGATTGAATGATTTTTGATGTTTGATGTTCGATTTTTGCATTGTAACTTGAATTGAGTGTAATTAAAACGCCATTGTAATGTATAATGTGTTCGCCAATTTTGAATTTTGAATGAAAAATTTTGAATAATAAAAATATTTAATTTGTTGATAAATACTTACATTTCGCTGATTTTGAAATAATAAAAAAAACATTTGAAATTATTTTTTCTCAAAAATAAAACTATAATTTTTATTTGATTTTATAATAAATTTACAATTAGTTATTTATAAATAATTATATAATTTAATTCATTTAAAAAAATAATAGTCTAATTATTAAGGAGAAAATCAAGTTAATAAAATATTTAAAATAAAATAATTAGTTTTATATGATTTTTTAAATCATTAATAATCAATAAAACATATTTTATTTTCTCACTTCAAAATCAGCGAAATTACAGTAAATAATTATCAGCAAAAAAACAAAGTAAAATTTAAATTAATTTATCATTCAAAATTCATAATTTATTATTTGGCGAAGACATTAAATATAAAAATATTTATTATTTATAAGCAGTAAAAAACTATGTTGATTAAGAAGTTTTGCAAAGCAAAATTTAATCAAAAATCACTGAATCAAAAATCGTCAAACCTTAACCCAAGTACCCGTTTTCAGTGATTCTACGGCAGCGATACTCGCTTCGGTTGTATTTATAATTTCCTCAAAAGAAATTGTGGAAGCACCACCTGTTTTCACACTTTCAAGGAAGCGTTTGAATTGCTCGTGATGTCCTTTATCCTGTGATTTTTTCATTCCACTGCTCTTGAAGCCGTAGTATTTCGATTGACGGAAATTGTCAATAACCATCGTTCGATTTTGCGAATATATTTCTACACGCTCCTTTGAGTAGGCTTTACTTCCGTTAGAAAAGTAATTAATAACACCTTGTGAACCATTATGATAACGCAACAAAATTGATGCATTATCTGTGTTTTCTTCAAAATCCGTTCCGAAGGCATTACACACCACACTTTCTACGAGGCTACCCGTCAAAAAGGTTATCAAATCAATCAAATGGCAGGCTTCGCCGATGATTCTGCCACCGCCTGTTTCCATATCTTGCACCCAATGTTCGGGCGGAATAGCCCCCGCATTCATCGTTGCAATTACATTAATCGGAGTACTTCCTTCACCGAGTTGTTTTTTAGCATCTTGGATAAATGGCGAAAAACGACGATTAAATCCGACGGTCAACATCCCATCATTTGTCTTATATGCCGTCATTACTTGCGACAATTCAGAACGTGTAATCGCTAAAGGTTTTTCTACAAAAACATGCTTACCCGCTTCGAGTGCCTCTACGACTTGCGAAGCGTGTTGATTGTGTCGTGTCGTAATCAGCACCGCACCTACATCGCTATCTGCAAGAATGTCTTTATAATTAGTGGTCGAATTGGCAATGCCGTATTTTTTGGCGGTCGTTGTCCCCGAAAGTCCCCGCGCACTTGCGATATACTTGGTCTCGGCATTGAGTTTTTTTAGAATAGGTAAAATCACAGCTTTCGTGAAATTACCTGCGCCGATGATACCCAATACGCCTTTTTTACCTTGAAAATTCTTCTCTGTTACGACGACATTTGTTTGTTCTAAGGTCGCTTTAGCCGGATATTTCAGAACATAAGCAATGCCTTTTGCCGTATCAATATTGTTATAAACCTTCCCATAATCTTCCAAAGGAATTTCTTCGCTAATGAGGTCGCGCATATTGAGGCGTTTTTTTGAAACTGCATTCAAAATCGCTTCAAAATTGCGCTTCTCTGTCCAACGCACATATGGCAACGGATAGTCATTGCCCTTCGTCTCGTAGTCCTCATCATAACGTCCCGGACCATATGAGCAAGATACCTGAAATGACAATTCCTTTTCATAAAAATCTGACCGTTGAATATCTAAGCCGATCACCCCAACCAATACAATTTTCCCTCGCTTACGGCTCATTTGTGCAGCTTGCGAAATCACGTCATTACTCTTTGTAGAAGCTGTAATCAGCACAGCATCTGCCCCCACGCCTCCTGTGAAGTCCATCACCGTAGCTACGGGGTCTGTACTCTCCGAAACTTTGATAGCCTGAACACCCCACTGCCTTGCCAAGTCTACTTTTGAGGCATCAAAATCCAAACCAATGACTTCGCAGCCATTTGCCATCAGGAGTTGGGCGGCTATCAAGCCAATCAAGCCCAAGCCCGTCACGACAATCGTCTCTCCGAAGGTTGGGTTTACCAAGCGTACGCCTTGAAGCGCAATCGCCCCGATGACCGTAAAACTCGCTTCTTCATAACTCACACCATCGGGTATTTTTGCAGCAAGATTCTTAGGTACACAGACCACTTCGGCATGATGTCCGTTGGAAATCACGCGGTCGCCCACTTTGAATTCTGCCACGCCTTTGCCCACTGCGATGACTTCACCTGCATTACAATAGCCCAATGGTAGCGGGTCGTCGAGCTTACGCATCACCGTTTCAACGGTGGGACGTAAGCCATCAGATTTTACTTTTTGGAGTACCTGCTTTACTTTTTCGGGTTGTTGACGCGCTTTGTTAAGATAGTTGGCTTTACCAAAATTAACCAACATTCGTTCCGTCCCCAACGACACCAATGAACAATGTGTACGCACAAGGATATGTCCTGCCCGTACCTGTGGTACGGGAACTTCTTCGAGTATGGTTCCGCCTGATTTCAGGTCTTGAATAATTTGTTTCATAAAACGTGTTGATGAGTTGATGGGGTGACGTGTTGACGAGTTAATGGCTAATTCACTCATTCAACGTTGCTGAATCTGTTACTGTCAGCACATTATCATTAGCTGTTTCTATGTCAAAAATATATTTGATGACTTGCTCGCCCACCTCTGATTTGAAGTGAAAAGGGTCGCCATAATTTTCTTTATTTGCTGTTAATGTACTTATTTTATGGAAGTTATATACTTTGCCGAGTGTTTCCATATCTTGCACAAAACGGTTAAATTCCTGCTCTCGCCCTGAGGCAATAATTTGATTTTGTAAATCAGTATGCGTAGGTAAAATAACAAAAGCTAATTGAATGTTTTTAGTATTACAATGTGCTGCTATTTTTTTCAATTCGTTATAAAAATCTGTTGGATAAAGATAGTCTTTGTACATGGATTTATCAGCAGTTACTAACTGTTGCGCCCAGAATTTTTCTCTATCTCTTGGTTTACCAACTACTTCATTTTTATTGGTTAATAAATTTTTCAATATCAATGCACTACTATTCGTAACAGACTGATTAATGAAATACAAGCCCTTATTATTCAGTACATTTTTTGCTTCAGTACAGCGATTTTTCTTTTCTCTTCCATTATACAATTCAAAATTAATCCCTATGAATACACGCTCCAATTTCGTTTTTTTATCAGCATACCAAAATGTCTCGATAATTTCCGGGAGCGTTCCTCCTCCAAATGAGAAATTGTACACTTGCGCCCCGGTTAGTAATTCCACAGTCTCATTATGCAGAAGAGCCATCCGCGAATCACCCAAGAGGATATTTGACTTTGGTTCTTTGTCGTATTCCACATATTTCCATAAGGTATAATTGAGTCGAAATGCCGTATTTTTCTTCTGTTCATCATCAAGCAACTGCGTACTAAACATATTATATGGGTCAATAAGCGCAATTGCCACCATATACAGCAGTACGGGAATTAAAAAGATGAATATTTTTCTAAAAAATGAAAGCATTTTTTTAGTTGATAGTTCGTAGTTCATAGTTTTTTTGTGTTTCGCTACGCGAAAATAATATACTTGCCTATTAAGTATGAATCATGAACTACCAACTAATTCAAAACTGAAAATAAATAAATTGCGCTCCTTTATTGAATGCGCCAAAATATATTATCCAAAATAAAATCAAATAGTAAAAAACCCATCTAACAGGCGTTTTCCATTTATCTACTAATTCGTGGAATGATTTATTATACAAGAAGACTTCAACTAGTCCAAAGAGTAACAGAGAAATTGCAAGATTTTTAAATTCTTTTAGTGAGGGAATGAATGAGCGAAGTGCATTTTCCAATTCGACGGAATTGGTAAGTTGATTTCCAAGTCCTGTAAATGTGTTGTTAAATATCAAAAATGCATCAGACACATTATTGGCACGAAAGAAAATCCATGCCAGACAAACGACCGTAAAAATGAATACTCCTTTGATGATATTCGGAACAAAAGCAAAGGGTTTGGATTTGCGGAAAAGTGTCTCGAAAGAAAGAATCATCCCATGGATACCTCCCCAAATTACGAAAGTCCAATTTGCGCCGTGCCACAACCCTGATACGAGGAAAGTGACCATCAGATTGAAGATTTTACGGGCTTCACCAACGCGATTGCCACCAAGCGGAATGTAAACGTAATCTCGGAACCAAGTTGAGAGTGAGATATGCCAGCGTTGCCAAAATTCGCGTAGAGAAGTCGCAAAATACGGTGTACGGAAGTTGGTCATCAAATCAAAACCAAACAACCGTGCCACACCGATAGCAATATCCGAATAACCCGAAAAATCGCAATAAATCTGTAAAGCAAAAAAGAAGGTCGCTATGATAAACGAAAGCCCTTGAAACTCACCGGGTGTAGAGTATACAATGTCTACATATTCGGCAAGACGGTCTGCAATGACGACTTTTTTGAAGAAGCCCCAAAGCATAATTCGCAAGCCGCTAATGGCATATTTTTCATCAAAATTACGGTTTTTGAGAAATTGTGGCAGCAGGTTGGAGGCACGTTCAATTGGTCCTGCGACCAATTGCGGGAAGAAAGCCACGAAAGCAAAAAACGCCACAGGGTCGCGTGTGGGTTTGAGTTGTTTTCTGTAAATATCAATCGTATAGCTCAGTGTTTGGAAGGTATAAAAACTAATCCCGACAGGCAAAATGATATTCAAGGTACTTCGATGCGCTTGAAAACCTAAGCCATTGAGCAAATCAACAAATGAATCAACAAAAAAGCCATAATATTTGAAGAAACCCAATAAGCCCAAGTTAACGCTCAAGCTCATTATCAAGTACAGCTTCCGTCTACGCTTATCATTCGTATCGTGAATAGCTTTTCCGAGAAAAAAATCTACTACCGAACTCAATATAATCAAGCTCAAAAATCGTACATCCCATGCTCCGTAAAAAACGTAGCTGGCAAGCACGATGAGTGCATTTTGTCCTCGTAAGCTATCCTTTAATACAAACCAGTAAAGCCCGAAAACAATCGGCAGAAAACAAAGAAACTCTATGGAATTGAAGAGCATATAATGAAATTGTTAGAGGTCAGAAGTCTGACAGCAAGGCGGTCTGATAATGAAATGTTCTGGCTTCTTTTATCTCAATTCTCGGAACACTTTATCGAAGGTATCGACGGCTTTTTGGACAGTATTATTTGCCAAAATTGTTTTTTTTGCATTCGCACCAAAGTTCACTCTTTTTTCAGGATGAAGAATAAGGTTACGCAATTTTTCTTTTAACATTTTTGCGTCTCCCGGTGTGAAAAGATAACCATTTTCACCATCCTGAATCACATCGGGAATCGCGCCTACACTCGTTGCTATTGGTGGTAAGCTACAAGACATCGCTTCAAGTAGCGAGTTGGGATAACCTTCTCTATACGAAGGCAATACGTAAATATCGCCGCCATGCAAAAGGTCTATTTTTGCATCGCCCATTACCCAGTTTTTGAAATCCACTATATCTGCAATATTCGATTCTTTGGCATAATTTACAGCTTCGTCGAAAGCATCACCATTACCGGCTACGTCCACCAAAAAATCTCCGATGCCTTCCTCTCGCAGCAATTTTACCGCATCCAATAAGTCAAAAATGCCTTTATTACGATTTACCCAGCCCAAATAAACGACTCGTACAGGCGCGGATTTTTTTTCGGGAGAATCTTTTCGAAAATACGGTGCAGTATCTATCCAATTATGCGTAACCACAAATTTATCCAAATTTGTTTCGTTCGCCAATTTACTATAATACGTTTTCCAAGAAGGTCCCTGACAAATCACGCGGTCTGCTTTTTGGATAGTTTCAGCCACAAAATTTCGCATGGATTCCGAAGCGGCTACATCGTTCTTTATCAAACCTGAACGCGGTGCGATTATCGTTTTTTTACCCAATAATTTAGCCATTCGCAACATCATTCCTTTTTCTCGAAAAGAAAAACCGTTCGAAGTAAACAGTAAAACTATATCTACTTTTTTTGTGAGTAAAATCCATTCAAATTTTGCCAACCGCAGCCCAGATTTATAAGCACGTTGAGCGAAGCTGCGCTTTTTATTCGTCGTAGCAGTCGTATCAATCAAATGCCAATCTACTAAGTCAGATAACTCACTATTGATAAGCGAATTGCAAGCAAACATTTGTCCGCCCACATGTCCGCTTTTACTTTTTTGAACAAATGAGCCGACGAAAAGTACCTTTGGTTTCACAATTTTGAATTTTGAATGAATGAATTTTGAATGGTTTGAATGTCCGCAGCTTTAACGTGAAACTGCCTCGCGTTTTAACAGTGGACGGCAGACTGACAGACAGCAGACCCTAAACAGTTACATCAAATCTTTCTGCCCAAGCAAACAACTGCATCAAGGTCCACAATTGATGGCTCGATTTGTAGACCGAATGACGTGCATTATCCGCTTGATTGCTCAATCCGTTTCGCAGAATTTCTTGCAAAGCTGTTTTATCGAATAAACTTACAACAGGATTATTACTATTAAAAAATGATTCCGCTAATTTGACGAAAACCTCATTTTGATATTTGTGCAAGGGAATACTAAAGCCTGACTTCGGATGATTGAATACGCTATCCGGCAAGTCATTTGCCATCATCTGACGGATAATCCACTTACCTTTTCCATCACGACGAAGGAATTGGTCGGGAATTTTGGCGGATGCCTCAAACAAATCAGGGTCAAGGAAAGGCGCACGCACTTCAAGCGAATTTGCCATACTCATTCTATCCACTTTCACCAACATATCCAATGGCAAATTGTAGCGCAAGCGGTAGTACATAATCTGTCGCAAGGGTGTCCATGATTTCCATTCGGGCGGCAAATCAACTTGTATATTTTTCAAATTTTGAGGGCTTGCCAAACCGTTAGCTACTATTTTTGTGATTTCTTTTGGCTCAAACATATAATGCAAAGCCATCCCCAATGCCTCCTGCGTCACCGTAGATGCGCTAAATGCACGACGCGCCTGACGAATTTTTGACATGCCACTCAAACCCGGTACATTCGCTTGCAAGTCAAGCAATCCTGTCGCGCCTTTTCGTAACAGTGAAGGAATTTTTTGTAAGGATAATATTTTTCGATACCAATCAAAAACGGGATAACCACCAAACAATTCATCTCCGCCATCTCCACTCAATGCGACTTTGACATGTTGGCGAATTTCTTTGCTAATAAAATAGGTCGGTATTGCGGACGAATCAGGGAAAGGTGTTCCTACATGGTCAATAATTGTCCAAAAAATATCTTCTGTAAAATTCTGATTGGGAATGGTAATTTCGTGATGGTCAGTGCCGAGTTTTTCAGCTACTTCGCGGGCAATGTGACTTTCGTCGTAAGTGGCTTCCTCGAATTTTACGGTGAATGTCTTGATGCGCTCGCTGCTGTTTTTTTGCAACATCGCCACCACTGTACTCGAATCAATTCCGCCGGAAAGAAAAGCTCCCAACGGTACATCACTTACCTTTTGTCGCAGTACTGCTTGTTCCAATTTGGGGCGTAGCATAGCGATCACATCCTGCTCGGTTTTGAGCGAATTATCAATCGTATAATTTGGTTCAAAATACGCCCAAGACTTTGTTTCCCCCCCTGCATCCAGTGTCATACAATGCCCCGGTGGGAGGCTTTGAATGTCTTCGAGCAAAGTCATCGGGTCGGGTACGAAGGAAATTTCGAGGTAATAAAGTAAGGCTTCGCGATTGAGTTTTCGGGGGATTTGTGGGTGCTGAAGCAAGGATTTTAATTCGCTCGCAAAGGCAAATATTTTTTCATCATGATAATAAAAAAGTGGCTTCTCTCCAAAGCGGTCGCGCCCGATAAATAGGCGTTTTCGTTTTTTATCTATCAACGAAAAAGCGAACATACCTTTGAGGTATTTCGGCATTTCCGTCCCATATTCTTCGTAAAGGTGTACGAGAGTTTCGGTATCCGAATGTGTTTTGAATTGATGCCCTTTGGTTTGGAGCATATCGCGAAGTTCGCGGTAATTGTAGATTTCGCCATTCATCACAATCACCAAGCTACCGTCCTCATTATAAATGGGTTGTGTACCACCACTCAAGTCAATAATCGACAATCGGCGCATAGCGATGCTTCCCCAATCGTCGGCATACACGCCCGCCTCGTCGGGTCCCCGATGGTGCATTGCCTGATTTGCATGGTCGATGTAGCTTGCCCGTAAGTTGGTTTGAGGGGCAGCGATGTCTATGATTCCGCAGATTCCGCACATATGTTAGTGATTAGTGATTAGGAGAGTGGTTTGATGATGTTTTTGGCTATTTTGTAGATATGTGAGCCGAGATTTGAAGGGAAATCTTCTTTATCTGCATCCAATTTTTCGGCTTGTTGAATAGCGAATCTGATATGAGATAAAAATCTTTCGAGACGAGGGTTGTTTTTATTATAACCATCTCCGCAGGTATCGGCAATGTACTGGTCTACATATCTTCTCTTGCTATTGACTTTACGATTTTCGAGTAGTGCAATTTGTTCCTCTTCGGTTATTTCTTCATAATTTTTGACGTGTAAAATTAGCCAAAACTCAAAACAGGGATTACTTCCGGCAACAAACATATTTTCTTCGTTTTTGCACAATTCAATGATTTTAGAAATATTTTTCCACCTGTCTTTATCAATAATCATCCACAATTCATCTAATGAATCGAAGTTATATTCATCTTTTGCTTCTGTTTTTAATTGATTGAAAACATGATTAGGTGCGCTATTGGTGTCGTCGGGTTCACGGGTGAGTAGGTGTAGATATATTAGTTCGTCGTTGAAACGAACATCTCCTTTAAGTTCCTCAAAATAAATACGCTCTGTATTATTCCCTTCAAATGCAAGAACGATGATTTTTTCTTTTTCTTGAGTATCACTTTCGCGAAAAATTTCTGTTCTCTCTCTGGGCATAAGACTAATTTAATACAGTTAGATGGTTTCTGTTGCCTATTTTCGGAACAGCCTTAAACCTTCCTAATAGATAATCCTTACGAATTTGTTTGTCAAATCTGATATTATACTGTTCAAGTGAATGTAGCATGCTTGCTCCATCTTGATTTTTAACCACAAACCAGATTTCATCTTTTCTAAGTAATTTTTGATTCAGTAGCGTAGATTCATGGCTGGCGAGTATGAGTTGACTATTGATATTTTCGCATTTTGAAAGGAACAAGTCCAAAAAATCATACATTAAGTTTGGGTGTAGGCTTCTTTCCATTTCATCTACGATAAATACATTATCTCCGTTCAACAAATCCATAAGTAAAGGAATCAAATCAATAATACGATTCGTGCCATCGGATTCATCTGCGGTATCAAAAAACTCTTCCTCTAATTGCCCTGAAACTTTATGTTTAGTCATAAACTCATGGTAATTGACCTCCTTTTCATTAGCCGAAATGAAATAAGTAGTGTTATTGACAGATAATATGGATGCTCTTGTATGTTCAGATTGGTCGTTCATTAAATCTTCCTCAATTTTTTTCAAAATTCGATTAGGGATTTCCACTTTTTCTATATCAATTTTTTCTAAACACACTCCACTTATTCCCGTATCGAAATAATCCAATAATTCATTGAAAGTTTTCAGCAATTTTTCATCTTCTTTTATTTCAAATTTTACTCCTTGTTTGTATTTATCATCAGGAAAAATGACTTTCAAGCTATTCTGAAACCAGTCAAGCACATTCAATATATCGCTGATGTCTGATACATTTTCGCGCACTTTCCGGCTTTTTATTTCTGTCAAAAAAAGTTGATTATCGGGTGTGCCTTTCGCTATAAATTTTAAAAATTGTTGTTCTTCTGTATATCTATTCTTTTTATTTAAATTGGTCAAATCAAAATTATTTTTTTTGCGATTATCCCGTTCAAAAATCTTTTTTTCACTCGTTTTTGTCATTTCATACAACCATTCTTCTACAATTCCTCGTCGATTGAATACAAATCCATAGGCATAATTCTTTGTACCGTATTGAATTTCATACTCTATACGGCTATCTTTATTTCTATAGTCTGCATCTAATCTGAAATTTTGAAAATTAATGAGATTTTCACTTCTCAAACCTCTCAAAACCATTTTTTGACCGAAAGCTATCGCTTTAATCAAATTAGATTTGCCGGAGGCATTTGCTCCAAAAATAACACCCGCTTTGAGTGCACGGATACTACCTACTGAATTTGTAACGTGTTCGCGTTTTTTAGTCATCTTTCCCGGCAACAAGGAAAATTCTTGCCGCTCTTTAAATGACGAAAAATTTTCAACATAAAACCTAATCAACATATTTTACTACAATTTTTACACAAATTACGTGAAAAAATCACAATAAATCAACTTTCAAGTCTTGTAATTTATTCGTTTAGTGTTTCTACCCACATTCGTTTCACATTTTCTTGGTCAAATTCTTTCATTCGTTCTTGGGCGTTTTCACCCATATTTTTGAACGATTCGGGATCTTGGAGGTATTGATTAATGGTATCAATCCATTGTTGTTCTTCCGATAGAATGGGGGCATCGAAAGCGACTTTTTCTCCTGAAAATGCAGGAAATAATACGCCATAATCTGTTTGAAGCGGATAATTTGAAATCTTATTTTGATTCGGTGCAATTAACTCACGCGGTCCTGTCGTACAGTCGGTACTGAATGTACAACTTCCACAAATCATCGCCTCTGCAAGTGCATTCGGAAAACCCTCAAAAATACTCGTAAACAAAAAGCCATCCGCTTGACGCAAATATTTGAATGGATTGGAGCTAAAACCCAATAATACGACTTGATGTTGTGCCAAATCCGGTGTTTTATCCTCCGTATCACTCAGGTCTTGCAAACTCAATCCCAAATCCCGCGCATAGTCCATCAAATAATCCTTCAAATCGCCCGTACCTGCAATAAATAGCCGTGCGTCCGGCGCATTTTTCAATACTTCTTTAAAAATACGAAGCAAATGCCACTGTCCTTTGGAGTGATTGAGTCTACCTACTTGGATGAATTTGCGGTACTTGTCTGTGTTGTTCCATTCGGGGCTTGGCTCGTCGTATTTTTTGAGTATTTTTTGGGTATCGTAAAAATTGGGAATGATGGTCGTGCGTTCACTTTTCACACCAAAATTATTGACGGCATCGCCCAGCGTTCTACCGTTTTGACCGATGATGGTATCAGCTTGCGGATAGAGGCGTTTGATGAGTGTTTGTTCCAATCTGCCATTTACATTTTTAGAGAGGAAAGTACGGAGTGTAATCAGCACTTTTTCGCTTTGTCGCGACATCACATTCACAATATCCGCACTATACAAATAACTCAATGACACTTCAATACTATGTTCGCGTTTGTATTTTCTCAAAAAAGCAACCCGCGTAGCAATATTTTTTATTTTGTCAAAAAAAGAACGTGCCGGACGCTGACCGATACTCGTAAATTTTCCTTTGTATGAAAATGAAGGTTCAAAAATTTGTTCATCAAAAAACGTTACGATATGAATATCAAATTCATCATACAGTAGTTCCGACAATTTGGCAGCAGAACGCTCTGCACCGCCACTGCTCAAGTGTGGGATAACAATCAGTAATTTTTTCATTTCAAACTCGTAGCACGGTGCTTCCAGCCCGTGTATTGCATATGTATCGTGCGTTCTTGACGTGGACACGGGCTGGAAGCACCGTGCTACGTTTGTTCGCGTTTGTATTTTCTCAAAAAAGCAACCCGCGTAGCAATATTTTTTATTTTATCAAAAAAAGAACGTGCCGGACGCTGACCGATACTCGTAAATTTTCCTTTGTATGAAAATGAAGGTTTAAAAATTTGTTCATCAAAAAACGTTACGATATGAATATCAAATTCATCATACAGTAGTTCCGACAATTTGGCAGCAGAACGCTCTGCACCGCCACTGCTCAAGTGTGGTATGATGATGAGTAATTTTTTCATTTTGATTCGTATACTCGTTTATTCGTCGTAATTCGTATATTCGTCATTCGTATTATGTCGAATTAACGAATAAACGAAATCACATCCACTTTTCTCGCCACATTTCAAACATCAACAAGAACCATAACCACTCGAAATGTGTGGTGCTGTCGGCGGTGAGAAAAGCATTTTTTTGTTGGGCAACAATTTGAGGGTTAAATATGCCCGCTTCGCGGATGCGTTGTTCGTCAAGATAGGTTTCGGTGAGGTCGCGGAGGTCGGTTTTGAGCCATTGGATTACGGGTATGCTAAAGCCCATTTTAGGACGTTCCATTATCTCGCGTGGTATGTGGCGATGGGTGATTTTTTTCAAAATATCTTTTAAATTACCATCACGATATTTTTGTTCAAATGGAATTTGTGCGACCCACTCAGCAATGCGTTGGTCGAGGAAAGGTTCGCGCCCTTCGAGTGCGACGGACATGGTGGCTCTATCTACTTTCACCAGAATATCATCCATCATATAGTTGCGATATTCCCATGCAAGTACGGCATTCATAGGGTCGTTTTTTGTAGCGAAATGTTGTTGATTGATGGCTTTGCCTTGCTTCAAAAGAAGTTGCTGCAAATCTTTATCAACTAATCTTTGTACTTGATTTTGGAGAATACTAACGGGAGAATTATCCTGTAAAATTGCCTTGCCTTTTAACAGGCGTTGGCTACGCGATTGGTTATATTTTTTTCCTAAAAAACCTTGTGCAGTACGAGTGCCTTGTGCGGCAATTTGTCGCATAAAAGCAGGTATTTTCTCCGTCTTTCCATGCAAATTTGCGACTGCATGATAGCGGCTGTATCCTGCGAATAATTCGTCGCCACCATCAGCAGAAAGTGCTACCGTCACATGCTTACGAGCGATGCGACTCACGAGCGTAGTCGGTACCGTAGAAATATCGCCAAAGGGTTCGTCAAAGATTTCGGGTAGTTCGGGGATGATGTTTTTTGCCTCTTGTTCGGTGCAAATATATTCGGTGTGATCTGTGCCAAGATGTGCAGCTACACGCCGTGCATGAGGCGATTCGTCGTATTTGGGATTCTCAAAACCAATGGTAAAAGTTTTTATTTTTTGAGTAGAATTTGCTTGCAAAATCGCCGTCACTACACTCGAATCATAACCGCCACTCAAGAAAACGCCTACAGGTACATCTGCGACTATACGGTATTGAAATGCCGATGTAAGGAGTTTTTCCGTCTCGTCTAATAATTCTTTTTCGCTTAAATCCAATAAGGGTTGTTCGTATTTTTCGTAAATATTCCAGTATGTATGTGTGCGTGTAGTTTGTTTATTGAGGTCAATTTCAAGGTAGCTGCCGGGTTCGAGTTTTTTGCAATTTTTGAAAATGGTATGCGGAGTCGGGATGTAGCCGTATTGAAAGTAATAGCGCAGCGCATCGGGGTTGATTTCTTTTTGAAATTGAGGGAGCGTATGGAAGGATTTTAATTCGGAAGCAAAGAGAAATTGACCTTTATTTTCGTAAATGTAAAGCGGTTTCACCCCTGCACGGTCGCGTACTAGATAGGCTTTTCCTATATTTTCATCTACCAAAACAAAAGCAAACATCCCGATAAATCGTTCTAAACATGCTGCGCCCCATTGCTGAAATGCCGCCAAAATAACTTCTGTGTCTGATTCACTTTGAAAGCTGTGTCCGTGCTTTTCGAGTTCCTCGCGCACTTCGACGTAGTTGTACATTTCGCCATTAAACGTGATGCGAAGATGACCGCGTACTTTGGGTTGTGCGCCACCTTCCGAAAGGTCAATGATAGACAATCGGCGATGTCCTAAACCTACTGCCGCACTTTGCAATTCCCGCCACCAATAGCCACTCGCATCCGGTCCGCGATGCGCGATGCGGTCGGTCATCGCGCGAAGGTCGCGCTCTGTGAGCTGCTTTTTAAAATCAATAAATCCGGCTATTCCACACATTGTTTGAGACTTGAGACGAGAGATTTGAGACGAGAGATTTGAGATGAGAGATTTGAGATGACTTTATGCTTATCTCTTGTCTTTCGTCCCAAGTTTCTCGTCTTTCAAAAATTCTAATAGTTTGAATTGTTCGGTCATTTTCAATTCTTCTTCGAGTTTTTTGGGAAAGCGTTCTGCTTTTGTGAGTCGCCACCAAAGCGGTGGTAGGTTGGATTTTTTTTGGAAGCGATACCGTAAGCCCACCGCCAATGAAGTAAGCGGAGGAATATTTTTAAAGACAACATTCGATAAGCCAATTAAGGCATCTTTTTGCTGCTTTTTTTTGCCGGTAAAACTGGTGTTTTGCACATTTCGACGAAGTGCATAGGGCATCGGGGCATCGGGATATTCGACGAAGGAGGCTATTTGTTGTAGACTGCCTTCAAAATCATTTTTCAGGTTTTCATAAGGCAACTTTAAGACATCTTTATCAGCAAGTAGATGATTCATTTTTCGATAAAAATAATGGTAAAACATCGTACCTGTGATACCGGAAATACGTTTTTTTAGCGAAGTATTGCGTGTGATTTTGGCTTCACCAATCATATTGATGTACGAGCGAATGTAATCATTATATTCACGTTGAATGAGGATGAATTTTGGTTTGTTATATCGCTCGTGCAAGGTGCGTTTGAATACTTCAAACTCGGCGGGGTCATGAAAAAAGCCGGGGTCAAGTTTAGCTACCCAGTATTGATTGCCTTGTTTTTGGGTGAATTGGTCAATGGTTTCAAAGAAAAATTCGTAGAAATTCGCAGCGTGTTTTTCTTCAAAATATTTTCTATCGCCTTCTAAAATTTTGAAGACATCTGCGGGACAATAATTGTCGAGAAAATGAATGTATTGATTCAAGTTGGAGAAATCGCCCCAATGTTTGCCATTGTCATACAAATTGACCTCACAAAAGCCGTAATGTAAGTCATGGCGCGGACCGGTCATGCGAAAGCACTGAGAAAGAATATTTCCCATCCACGTTGTTCCATTACGATTTAAACCGACGATGAGGACGGGGGTGATTCGACGAGTTGTTGAGTTGTTGAGTTGTTGAGTTGTTGAATTGTTTTGCAACGTTTTTTATTTAAAAATAATATCCTTCAATTTTTTCCCAATTCGATTGATGTCGAAAAACGGTGCGGTATCAATCGCATTTTTGACGAGTTGGTTGCGGCGACTTTCATTGTGAATGAGTGTGTCTATGGCAGTTTGTATCGCTTGATTATCTTTAACCTCTACCACTTCGGCACAGTCATGTTTTTTCAAAAAATCACTTAAAAATGTATGTGGTGGACTATGCGCCAATATTGGACGCTTGGAGTATAACAGTGGTATCGTACGTGTAGGGAAAATAGTACGATACTCAGCTTCCGTTTGTCCTCCTTCAAAACCATGTGGCAATAGCATTATATCAAATTCGGGCAGTTTTTTGATAAATTCATCCCAGGGAATAAAGCCGTAACGAATAACATTTTTACCTATGATGCCGTGTTCATCTAAGAAATTGGTGTTGCTTGTAAATACATGTAGCTCATAATCAGGATTGGCAGTGATGTGTTTGAATAGACGAATAGAAGCATCCAGACACGATTCATTGAGACTGCCCGAAAACATGAATTTTATCTTGCCTTGCGGTTGTGGTGGTGCTTGATATGCCACCTTTGGAATGACAAACCCATGTTCCAAGGGTTCAAATTCGATGCGAGGATAGACCTCGCGGTAGTAATCGCGTACACCTTCGCTCATCACGAAATTGACTTTTGCGTGGTCAAAAAATTCGGGTTGCCAACGTTTTGCCAATTTTAACCAATATCCGTGTCGATTGTCAAGATAGGTATTGTGAAACCACGTATAAAAGGGCAAATTCAGTTGTTTGCTCACATTACACGCTGCTCGCATTACAAATTCATCGGGAAAAATCGACAATATGCGGGTGCAATTTTCAGCCTTTGCTATCTGCCTGAGGCGGCGTTCTACACGCCCCATACCGAGCAATCGACGATATTTGTTGGTGCGACCTTTAGGCGGAAGTAGCGGGTTAAGATGGTACAATTTGGGTAGATGCGCCGCCCATTGCTGATTGTCATCCAACAAATGCGGACGCCCGACCAGTATCGCTTCTTCCGGTGAAAAATATTCGACCAGATTGTTTAGTACCGCTATCGTTCCGCCGGTGCCGGGAAATACCCAGCCGGTAACTATCATGACTTTTTCTTTTGGCAATGCTTAAATGATGAAATGATGAAATGCTACAATGTCTCTTTATTTTCTCAAATTATTCCATAAAAATAAGCATCTTTCGGATGCCCATTGAATATCGCTTCTTTTGACCCAAAAAAGCTCAATAAGTCTCTCTGCGAATGTTTTTTTATAAAAATACCAAAATACGATGGCTCCTATCGTGTAACCAATCGTAGCAGCGATGGCTGCACCTAGTATGCCCATGCGTGGGATGAGCGTGAGATATAAAATGATGCTGGCTATCGAACTGATAATTTGTACTTTATTAGTGATAGCAATATGTCCTGAAGCTGTAAATAGTTTGGACAGCAATTTGGTACTGACCATGATCAATGTGCCGGGCAATAAGACCAAAAAGGGTAAAATAGCTCCGCTAAAATCATTGCCATATATAAAAGGAATGATATACGGTCCGACCAATGCCGCTAAAAAAGTGCAAAGCAACAAAAAACTCAGCACAATTCGGTGTGTTTTTTTGACTAATTCGAGATTGCCCTCCTTATTATCGTCGCCTGCTACACGATTGTAGATGACTTGACCAAGCGCGACGGGGAGTATCCAGATTAATTCGGAAAGCATGACGGCGATACTGTAATTGCCCAATGCCTCTGCACTGGCTACAGCACCGAGTATAAGTTGGTCGATACGAGTATTGGCATTGACAGATAATTGACCTGCCCAACCTTTGAAGCCGTAAGCGTAGCTTTTTTTGACAAAATTTTTATTGAATCCGAGTTTAGGGCGGTATTTCTTCCGAATATTAAATAGGACAATAAGTAGTAAAGTTCCGCTTCCTACAAGCAAGCCTATCGCCCCTCCTAATATTTTTTCCGAAAAAAAAACAATCATCGTTATCACCATTAACGGGGTGATTATTTTTCGTAGAATTTGGGTGATATTATCTAAGGTAAACCATGAATCAGCAACTATATTTTTGAGGGAAAAACGAAGTAATGTATTGATACAAATTAAGGCAACAATAATTCCTATGATTTGAGGGGAAATTTGTTGTCCTGTTTTTCCTAATTTATCAAAATACCATAATGCAAATATAATAACCGCAACGAGTGTGCCTTGTGCGAGACTGACGAGGGTATTTGAAAAGCTAATATCTTTGACAGAAAATTGTCGTGTACCAATTTCATAGACTGCCCCGGCAGGATAACCGAAAGAGAGTATCGGTATCAAAAATGACGATAGTAAAAGGATGTAAGCATATACGCCGCGCCCTTCTACTCCCAATATGCGTGCAATGACGACAGAGGAAATGATACCCAAGGGGATAAGTATCACTTGAGTCAAAATATTTTGGGTGGCGTAACGGGTGGAGGACATTTTACGGTAAATGGTGGACGGTGAACAGTTTTACTGCTTGAGTTTTGCTTTTATTTTGGAGGTGACTTGATTGTATTTGTTGCCGACCCACTGCCAGTCGTCTTTTTTCATCAAGTACATATCCAATGATACAGGATGTCCATGCCGATTATACAGATACATGGCTACGATATTGGTTGTCAGATAAGCCGCCGAACTTGCGATAGCAGCTCCAATAACACCTATTCGATTGATAAGTATGATGTAAAGAGGAATACCTACTAAAAGACCTATCGCTTGTATCAAGGCATTTTTGAGCGGCAGACCTATGGCAGCAAAATACTGAAGAAAAATTCTTGTGGACATATAGACTACAACACCCGGCAAGTAAAATAGAAGTATGGTATAAGAGTATTTGAACTCGTTGCCATACATTAAAACAATGAGCCAATATCCAAAAAATATCAAAAAAGCAGCACCGGCAAATGTTGTCCAAAAAACGAGTTTGTGAACCCGTTCTAAAAGAGCTTTTCTTCGCTCATCGTCGGCTTTTGCAATTTGATTGAAAAAAACCTGTACTACGGAACCGGGTATTTTTTGAGTGAGTTCGGATACTGTGACACTGATAGCAAAAAAACCCAATAACTCAGGTGCGAGCATAATTCCAATTATCAATTGGTCAATACGCTTATTGGAGATACGTACTAATTCATTGAGCCATAATTGTATGCCGTAAGTATGTGCTTTTTTTATAAAATTAAAATCTAAATGAAACCTTAAATCAAATACATTAGAAATGGTTCGTGTATATAAAAACAGGTTGATAATATGAGCAATCATTACTGCTACAATTACTCCTGTCAGCCCCAAGTCCAGTATTAAAGCGGCTGTAGCTATGATAATCAGTTGAGCTATCCTGTATGTAATCAGAATTTTATTTTTTAGTATAAACTTCGATGTACCAACTAAAAAGCGTACAAAAAGCAGATTAGCGATGACAATGGGAATGGTGATGAGGATGTAAGCCATTTGTCGGGGGGTGATTTTACTTCCTGTTTCACCCAAAGCCCCAAAGTACCACAAACTGTATATCAACGAACAAGCCACTACACTAAAGTAGAAAATCATCAACAATACTGATCCGAAAATTTCTTTTACCTCATACTCTTTTTTAGATAAGTAATAACGAACACTTCCTGTATTTCCCAGCATAATAATGGATGGGAAAATTCCGTAAATCAGGATAATGAAACTATAAATTCCTTTGTTGGCAGGTCCGAGATAGCGCGTGACTAAAGCTCCTATAATTACGGCAAAAGGAAATAGGAACATATCTGTACCGAGTACGCTCAGTACAGATTTTAAGGGGGATTCTTCCTTGGTACTTTTGTTATTCAAGTTTATTTATTGAAAATTGAGCGACCTCTTTTGAAGGCTAATTTGATATTTCGACTGAATAATAAATCTACGATTCGACTGGTTCCTTTATTCATGCGTTCTTTGAAAGGAATTTGCCGTTCTACAAGCTCCTGTGCATCCATGACAGTCGTTTTTGAGCGCATCATATATCGTAAGATGACTTTCAATTCCAGCCATGTTTCTCTAAATGGAGAGAGTGTTTTGTAAGTATCAAAATTATTATCTACGGTATAACCCAAATCCTTGAGTATGTCTCCTGCAATATGTTCGAGTTTGTAAATTTCTTTTTTAGAAAGTCCTTTTCTCCATTTCTCGACATTATCTGTATCGATATGTTTTTTTACGTAAGCATTTTTTGTGTTGGTTGCTTCTGCTCCTGCAATTTCAAGCATGGTGGGTTCGAAGGGAATATTCAAAAAATCGCATATTCCTTCAAAACTATCTTTCGGATTTCGGAGAATATCTTCATAACGAATTTCCATAAATTTGTCCTCGTCCAGCATTTCACGTAATATTTTTGCTCTGACGATTTCCCGTTTCCATTCATTCATGCTGATATACAAATCGGAGTAAGCCCTATCTCTTATACTTTTTGCTACTGCCCTTCCATCTCTCACCAAATGTATAAATCGAGCATTCGGAAAAATCATAGCCAGCTGAGGTAAACTATCAGCAATACTCAGGCATTTATCTCCGTATATTTGCTTCTGGTGTTGTGCTGCAACTTCTTGGCAGATGTGGTGGATGTTTTGTTTGATGCTACCATCATGTAATAATGGTTCATAGCGTTTTAGCACCCTATGATTTTTCATGTGGTCTAAGAAACGCTCATTCACTCGCGGAATGGTGGTATTTTCGTGTGCGGTATAGTCCAATTTCAAATCATTGTACAAACTCGCTACCAAAGGAACTAAAGGCTTTTTATTGACATAGACTTGCGAATGGTTGTTAAGTACAACAGAGAGCAGCGTACTCCCCGAACGTTGTACGCCTATAATGAAAAAGACAGGAGTAGATTGGTTCATTTAAATTAGTTCTATTTTACACCGTACAACAAAAGACACAATTCTGTTCCTTTTGGAGTTTGTAAGAGTGGATATTCTTTAGTCTCTTTGCGTTGGTCATGTGTTTTAATGTAGTCTTTCAAAGCCTTTTGATAGTTGGGAGATGTCTCATCTACCACCATCCAATACGGATTGTAAGGAATACATTTTAAATTATCAAAACCAATTTCTTTGCAAATTTTCAAATAAAAATCTGCCTGATAATCCGTCCGTACCATCCCATCTGATTTTTTCTTCTTATTTCTTCCCAATATCGTTTTGACATAATATTTAGGAATAGAAATGGCGTGATATTTCAGCCGTGCAGTGATGGAATGGCTAAATGGCTGTGTCGGCACTATCGGCATAAAAACCATACCACCGGGCTTGAGTAAACGATAAGTTTCGCGTAGTGTAGGCGTGGGGTCTTCAAAATGCTCCAGTAAACCAATGTTATAAATACAGTCATATGCTTCCTCAACCAATCCGGTATTTTCACAGTCTGCGATAATCATTTTGGGGGGATTCACACCCTCTCGCTGACAATTTTCAGTAGCCAATTCAAAT
>CALCMV010000429.1 GCA_937967535.1 uncultured Saprospiraceae bacterium | reverse complement strand
GCAGGAATTATTCAAGCATTGGAAAGGCATGGACCCTTGGACTTACAAAGGACCGCCCGAAGACCTTGAACGACAAGCCACCGACGAAGAAATTCAAATCCGTAAAAATGCCCTCCAAAGACTCGTTTACCAAACCGACCGTTACACCTCCAAGCGTCCACAACACCTCAAAAAAGCCGTCGAACTCGAACTCCGCGATGTCGATATTGAGCGTTTGTTGAAAGCTGAAAAAGATAAAGCCGTCATTGCTCGTTGGAAAAAATCGAAATTTATCGGTAGCAAACTTGCAGATAAATACCGTTCCGTACTCCGCAGCAACGATTGGGATGTAGTGAAAGATGAATGGAAAAAATTTCAAGACCTGATTGAAGAAGAATTTGATACCGAAGCCAAAATGGAGGTCTTTTCGTACAATGCCGAAGGCGAAACAGACACGCTGATGTCGCCAATGGATTCGCTGCGGTATCACCGGATGCATCTTCAAGTTGGCTCAATCGCCATGGATCCCAAAACCGGACATATCAAGTCTTGGGTAGGCGGTGCCGACCACAAATATTTCAAATACGACCACGCCAATAACGAGGTACAGCGACAAGTTGGCTCTACGATTAAGCCATTTTTATATACATTATCCATTGATTTACGCGGATATTCGCCTTGTTATCAGGTGATGGATGCACCGATTACACTCGAAGCAGGTACTTTCGGCGGACTTCAAGACGACTGGACACCCAAAAACTCCGGCGACTTTACCAACCAACCGATTACGCTCCAAACCGCTCTTCAAAAGTCAAAAAATTCTGTCTCTGCCTTCTTGATGAAAGACTTGGGCAGCGTAGAGCCTTTCCGCGAATTTCTCGGTAATGTCGGTATCAATCTTGACCGTGTACCGCCTTATCCGTCTGTATGCTTAGGTACGCCCAACCTCTCTGTTTTTGAGATGACGGGTGCTTACACGGCTTTCGCCAATGAAGGCATCGTCACCAAGCCCGTTTATATCACGAGTATTGAGGATAAAAATGGTAATATCATTTACGAATCTGTTGTCGAACAAAAGCAAGTCATCAGTGAACAAGCTAATTATGTGATGCTCGGTATGTTGAAAAATGTAGTCGGCGGCAGACTCGGTATCGAAAGCGAAGTCGGCGGCAAAACCGGTACGACCAACTCTCACGCCGATGCTTGGTTTGTCGGTGTCACGCCCAATCTTGTGATGGGTACATGGGTCGGTGGTGATGACCGTTGGATACGTTTCCGTGATATTACCTTTGGACAGGGTGCGTACCTCGCGCGTCCGATTTTTGGCGATTTTATGCAGCGTATCGAAAAGGATAGCGATATTGATTTTGATACCCAAGTTCGCTTTGCCGTACCCGTGCAAGAACTTGAAATAGAGGTTGATTGCTGGAAATATGCCCAAAATAATCCCCTGCCCGGTATGACCCGCGAAGACATGGAAATGATGGGCGATAGCGTGGTCGGTTTACCTCCGAATCATCCGGCTTATCAAGGCGAAGGCGGACTCTATCCGCCCGGTGGTCTGCCCGGTCAATTGCCGCCCGGTGAAGTGCCTGCGGTGAATGAGGATGAGGAGGATGAAGGGTTTTAGGCTCGCGTCTCGTCTGACGTTTGGAAACGTCCGACGAGTACTGTGGAAGGTGCGAACACATCGGGTATTTTTTAGCTTTATCGGAAAGTTACTCGTCGGACATTTTTGGAAATGTCAGACGAGACCAACCTTAAAAGTCAATGAAATGATTGATAGAAAAATTGAATTTTATGAGGAGTTAAGAAGATTAAAAGACGACTATGATAAGTTGGAAAATGAGAAGGGAAGTTATTTCAATATCTTTAAATTACTAAATTTATCTACAAAAGAAGCGGTTCTTCATACGCCTTTAATTGCTGATTTGCTTAATCCTAAAGGTTCACACAAACAAGGAAGTACGTTTCTGCAAAAATTCATAGAAACCATTCGTAATGATGAATCTATAGATATTGATATTGATTATGCCATTGCTAATGTTTATCCTGAAAAATACATCGGCAGGATTTCCGAAGATAAAGAACATGGGGGTGTCATAGATATTTTTATTACTGATGGGAGAAATTCTATTGCCATAGAAAATAAAATATATGCGTCAGACCAAGAAAATCAATTGGTCAGATATCACAATTATTTAAAAGCAAATCAAACCTTATTATATCTAAACTTGCATGGAACACCGGCATCAGAAATTAGCACAGGTAAAAAACTAAAAGACGGACGCGATTACCACATTATTTCATATAAAAAACATATATTAGATTGGTTGAATGAGTGCAAAAAACACGTATCTGAATTACCGATAATTATAGAATCTTTGAATCAGTACACAAATACAATCAAAGGACTTTGTGGTATTTCAATTAACTCAAAATTTGAGAGAGAAATGAAAGAATTGATTAAGGAAAATATTGATTTATCTTACGAAGTTAACGCTCATTTTAATGATGTAAAGTTTAAGTTAATTGAGGATTTCAGAGAAGAATTAAAAAAATATTTAGAAAGTAAATTAACTGATTTTAAATCATATAAAGTCGAAAATTTCAGTAGTGTAGATTATAAACATTCTAGCTTATTTATCAGGGAATCAAAAGAAAGCTTGATATTTTTCGCAATTGGAAAATTCAGTGGAATCCGCAACTTACTTTGTGGAGTATTAGCTAATTTTGATTTATTAACTAAATCGCAGAAAAAAGTATTGAGGGATGAAAATAATATGTACGAATGGTATCTAACGAACATAGATTTGGGAGAAAATATGAGTTCACTTGAAACTTTGGAGAAACTTGCTGATGAAGAATCATGTAAATTATTAGTTCAATCTCTTGGTGACAGAATTATTAATTTCTTTCAAGAGCATGAAACATTTGTAAAAGAAGCGAAGAGGAAAATAGAAGAACACCGATGATGATTTCGGCTTATTTCTAGCACATCTAATCTCACATCCTCTACAAGCCCGACAACTCATCTTTTATCCGTTTCGGGTCTTGTGCCGAGTGAACGATATACGCGACTTCGACGATTTTATCCGCTTCATTTACATTAAAAATGATAACATATTTCCATTTCAAAGCGCGGCGATATACGATGTTTTTTTCAGAATTTTCGTAATAAACCATACAGCGAGTTGGCATAAAACTCAAGCTCTCAATAGTATCGAAAATGCCTGCTTCCACATAGTTCGCAGTCTGTTCGGAAACATTTCCTATAAGATACTGAACAATATCACGAAGTTGTGATTTTGCCTCTTTACCGATGCTTATGCTGTATGTTTCTTTCGCCATGTCAAGGATTCCTTTTTTAATTCTTCCAAAGTAACATATTCGCCGGCTCGTATGGCGTCTATTCTACGGTCAAGTTCTTCTACAAATTCCTCCACAGAATCAAACTGCGGTTTGGCTTTGGTATCATAAGGGATAGACAAAGCATCTTCCTGCGGTCTTGCCGTATGCGTTTTCAGCAAGGTATGTATAGCTTCCACAAAATTATCCTCTACCTGTTCGAGTAGATAGCTAATTTCCGCTTTCATTTCTACGGTACTCATATTCTATTGATTTTTACTGTGATTGGATAGAGTAAAGATAACGGTTTTGATGGACTTTTTCAATAATTGAATTACAGTAGAAAATTTCCCCAACACCATTCAAAAAATATTCGTAAATTGCCATAAAACGAAAACGCATGGCATACAAAGATTTCACCTTATCGGATTTACGCGAACAGTTCCAAGTGGACAATAAAATAGTTAAGTTGTTTGACGCTACCAAAGTAGTTCCAATTCAGCCAAGTGATTTACTACTTCAACTTTTGGAAGAAGCTGAATCATTGTCCCTAAAAAGTGAAAAAGCGCGTTCGGAGTTTATTGTCACACCTGTTTTATTCGAACTACGGCGAATAACTCAGCGATTTTTTACCATATATTCAGGTGATTCATTGATTGTCGATAAAGAAAAAGGACTAACGGGCGAGTGCGATTTTATCCTTACTAAAGATACCGGAACTTTTGATATAAATTATCCGATTATACAAATTGTTGAGGCTAAGAAGCATGATATGGAATTGGGGGTGAATCAATGTGCAGCACAAGTATATGGTGCATATTTATTTAATCAGAAATCCGGTGTGGAGTTAGAAAAAGTCTATGGCTGTGTGACCACCGGTGAGCTTTGGAAGTTTATTGTGTTGGAAGAAAATATAATAAAAGTTGATAATGTGAATTATCACAAATCTCAATTAGATAAAATTCTCGGCATCTTCCAACAGATTATGGATTATTACAAATCTGTAATTGATTGAAAATATTGCAGCATCTTTCCTATTCCAAATGCCGCAAATACATTTCAGGATTATTCAAAAAACTCTTGGTAATTTTATAATGCGCTGTCTCTTCGAGTGGCGTTTTCATCATTTTTTCTTCTGTGATTTCATATATCGTTGCATTGGGAATGGACATCAAAATCGGCGAATGTGTGGCAATGATAAATTGTGAAGTATTGGATTTGAGATGCTCATTAATGTGATAAATCAAGGAGAGTTGTTTGGCAGGCGAAAGGGCGGCTTCGGGTTCATCCAATAGGTAAATGCCTCTTGTTTGAATTTTGTCTTGTATAATTTTCAGGTAGGCTTCGCCATGAGAAAAAGAGGTGAGTTCTTGTCCGTAATTTTTTCGGACATGGTGTATTTGATAATTTGCATTATCTTTCATTTCCTGTATGATATGCGCTGGCACTTCACCTTCCAATGATTTTAAGTGACCATGCAATTCCGCATCTGCCCGATGGATACTATTGAGGTAATCTCCAAAATCTTCTGCTCTGAAAAAGAAACCTGTGGGTCTATCAATATTAAAATTTAATTCTAAGTACGCAGCCAGTTGTACAGCGGCTTGGAATGATTTTTTGGCATATCCGCTACCGTCCATATGAGGCAATTGCAAGCGGAAGGCAATCGTTTCGATGAGCGTTGATTTTCCTGTACCATTATCGCCAATAAAGAAATTCAGATTGTTCGACAGGTCAATATTTTTGGCGTATTTTATCGAAGGAATATTATAGGGAAAGGGATTGGTTCGTGATGCATTAATGTGTATGGATTTTATATAAGGCATGTTCGTTCAGTTCAATAGGTAAAGATAACGGCTTTGGAACGCGAAAAAAATAACTTTACATTCTACAAATTACAATCAACTGATTATCAGTCATTTTTTTTAATTTTCAGGCTACCCGTTTAAGTTTGCTTGCGGGACAGTACTCGTCTGACGAAGGTTTTTGTGAAATGTAGTGATTTATCTCATAAAATATTCGCATTGAATAAAGGGATTCGTCTGACGAGTATTCGCTTTAGGCAAAGTTAAATAGCTAGTCTTTAAAACCGAATTTCCCAGTTACCGAATTTCCAAAATCCGGTAATTTAGCCTTGCACATATACTACATATTTTTCATCAAATGCCGGACGGTCAAAGTACTCCCGAATATCGTATACTTCTTTGTATTCGTCTTTGTGAATCAGGTCAATTTCTCCTTCAATATTGCCACCTTTTAGGGCGATTAAGCCATTGGGCAGGGCGTTCATTTGTTTGGTTTTCAGTAGTTTGCGCGACCATAGGAGCAGCTTGTCGAGCGAAGCCACTGCACGGGTGACTACAAAATCTGCGCGGTCTTTGCATTCCTCCGCACGGATGGGTTTTGCTTGTACATTTTTCAGTTCAATGGCTTCCACAATGGCTTCCACCACTCGTATTTTTTTGCGCGTTCCATCAATAAGTGTAAAGCTGACTTTCGGAAAAAATATCGCCAAAGGAATACCCGGAAAACCACCGCCCGTTCCCAAGTCAATTACCTGAGAATCTTGCCGGAATGTGACCATCTTAGCTATCGCCAAAGAGTGTAAGACATGACGCTCGTACAAATTATCAATATCTTTACGGGAAATGACATTGATTTGTGCGTTCCATTCTTTGTACAAATCTTCTAATTGAGCAAATTGTTCGATTTGCTGTGTGGTCAGATTTGGGAAATATTCGAGAATTAAATCCATCAGAGCAAAGGTCTTGCTTTCTTTGGAAATTATAGGGCATCATTGCATATTTTTTGAGGTGTTTTTTATATTTTAATTAATTTAAATATGAATGTATTCGCCAATTTTGTCCCGATAATTATCGGGATGAATGAAAAATTTTAAATAATAAAAAATATTTAATTTGTTAATTTTTAATTACTGGGCTTTGGACATTTTGGAAATTCGGTAACTGGGAAATTCGGTTTTAAATCGTAAGTAATTGATTATCAGTTATTTTATTTTTATTAGGGTAAAAAACATTCAATTAATTAAATTTTATAATTATTTGATAAAAAACAATTTACCTAATACCAAATTTCCTAATTCCCCAATGTCCAAAGTCCAGTTATAAAGTTCCACAAAAAAGAAAACGTTTTTTCTTAATTGGAAGATTAGGAGGAAAAGATAATGAATTGGAATATTATCTATCCAAAAATCAATCAAAAGAAGAAATGACGCTATTTGACTATTTCGGAAATAGTTTAGGTTTAGAGTTTTATTATAGACACCCTCGAAGTTATGCACGTAGAGGGATATTCAGTATTCATGAACCAAGTCCGACTGTAAGAGGAGTTAATCGCCCAATGCCAAAAACGTATAAGAAACATAGTGGCGACCGATGTGACCCGTCTGAAAATGTAAGAGCATTGACTACAATAGAAAGAAGCTATATCCAAACTTTTCCAAAAGACTTCAAATTTACAGGAACGAAAACAAATCTCAATCAAATGATTGGTAATGCTGTTCCGGTCCAACTTGCCAAACACGTAGCCCAAAGTATAATTGAATTCAAGAAGGATTTAGAAAAGGATGACTTGAAACAAGCTGACAAATTTGGGCAATTACAACTGGAAATGAAATGAGTTACAATATTCAAACCTAATTTCCAAAATACCCAAAGTCCAATTACTTAGACTGTGGAAGAAACACGCCTTTCTCCTCGTAAATCTTCCGGTATCGCCAGGCATACTTCCAAATAGCTTTCAAGGTTTGCCTATCCGAGCGCAGTTTATCCTGTGTGCGATATTCTTTTAGATGATAAAAATTCAGACAATATTCGCCGACCAACACCAAAAGAAGTCCGAACTTAAACAAGGCGTTCATAGCCGGATTAAAAACAATAATTCTCACGCGGGTAGGAATGCGGAGATATGGCGGTGGCGGTGCTTTTACCCTATCTTGGCGGTCGTGTCGTATGCGCGATTTTTCTGCTATCACAATGGGCAACTTCCTGTGCCTGATGCGCTGACAAAGGTTGTCGTCTTCTCCGGTATGAAAAAAAATCGGGTCAAATCCACCGACTTCCATAATGGTTGACTTGGGCAAAAACCACGCTGCGGCATTGACAAACTTGACCGTTCTCAGCCCTTCGCGCCCCTTCCACGGTCGGGAGCGACGATGATATATTTTAAACCTATAATCAAATTCCGCATCCAATCCATCGTAGTGCATCGGACTAATCAGCCCCAAATCAGGATATTGCAGATGACATTTCACCAACTCACCAATCGTATCTGCAACGATATAGGCATCCTGATTCAGCAAGAAAACATAATCCGCCCCCAATTCCTCAAATGCCAAGACCATCCCCAAATTATTCGCCGGTCCGAAACCAATATTATGGTCTAAAGCACGAAGATGAATACCATCTTTCGGTAGTAAGTCCAAAGTCTCGTCCGTAGAAGCATTGTCCACCACAATAATATCCACCGGATAGGCAGAGGCAAGGCAGGAAGCAATGCACTCCTTAATCCATTTTTTCCCATTATAGGTGACAATGATGATGCTGACTTTTTTAAGCTGATTCACTTTTTTTGAAATGCGAAATATGAAATATGAAATGTAAAATGTAAAATGTAAAATGTAAAATAATAAATGTAAAAGTATCAGTAGTTCGCATGTAAATTATTTTGTATTTTTTTTTATTATTTAAAATTCTGATAATCAATAAAATAAATAACGCTTCACGTTAGTTCGCGCCCTACAACTTTTACATTTTACATTTCATATTTCGCATTTTACATTAATTTAAATTTATAAAAAATTGGACTTAGCTTGCCTCCACATAGGGTTCTTCATCTTCAAACCTTTTAATCGGAAACATCAGATACAATACGAAATTCAATATTTTGGTCAATGCCGCTGTGGTCAGCATCATGCCTGCGAGCATCGCTTTGTCTATGGGCATACTCATTTGACTGGCAACAATAAGGCAAGCATTGATGAATAATAGCTCCTGATTGGGCAGCAGCGGAATACGTGTCACCACAATTTTTGTCCCCAACATGACCAGCCAAAATCCAATCGGCACATCGGGTATCACCAAATGCCATTGGAGGGCTTCGACTACATTCATAAAGACAATTCGCAGTTGGTACAAACCCAATACTCCCAAGGTGGTTTTCAGGCTCATGGATATGATGCGTTTACGAAAAATAAGTGCCAAAAAAATAACAGCCAACACCAAGCTCACCGCAATATACAAAGTACTTTCACTGATTTGGACAACTTCCAGAAAAGGCACATCACTAAAATAAACAAACAATGGCAAAAGCAGCAATGCCATCGTGGTAGAGGAGAAAGCAGATATGATATTATTGTCTTTGATGACATTGAAAACATGACGGTTGCTCTCCCTAAGATGATGCTTTCCCCATAAGTACAGATAGCCCTCTCCCGAATAGCTGACGACCTCCGTATTCAGGATTTTTTTTTGTGTAAATGCTTTGAAACCTTGCCAAAATCCCAAACCTTTCCAAGACAATCTGTATATCAACACCTCCGTAAACGGTAAGGCAAAATGAAGGACTAAAAACAAGAGGTAAAACCAGAGCGTCTTCGGAAAATTCCTTAGCACTTCTTTCCAACCAATATCCCAAAGCTGATAAATCAAGAAAGAGAGGATAAGCGCAGTAAGGGCATAATTGAGCACTTTAGCCAATCGCTTTCTGGGGGTACTTTTCCAAAATATCTCCCAATTTTCTTTGATTTGTTGGAAACTACTCATTTTGTGCAAAGGTCATGTTTTTCTCGCGAATGTGCGCTATCTTTCCGTTTTGAAATTCGTCAGGTAAATGAAGAAAAAAATAGATGTCATTATGTTTGCTACCTCTCATTTGGAGGCATATACCCAATACGCGATACCGACTTGGGAAAAATATTGCGCTAGGTATAGCTATCGTTTTTTTCATTATCGTGATGCCTATTATGATGATTTGCACTTGGTTTGGTCAAAAATACGGAGTGTACGCGAACATCTGTACCAACACGATTGCGATTATCTTTTGATGGTGGATGCCGATACGATTCCGACTTCATTTGATGTTTCTATCGAAGAAATTCTAAGTGAATTTATGACGAAAAACAAGCACATTTTATTTCAAAAAGATGGCTCTAATCGTCTGCGCTACTTGTATTTTCCGCATAATTTGAAACTCGCCTTTCGCTCCAAACGTTGGATTTTACCCAATGCCGGTTTTATTCTCATGCAAAATAATGATGCCATAAAAGCCTTTTTCGATGAATGGCTCGCACGCGCACATACGAGTTCGTATGCGAATCAACCTCCTCGTAATCAGCAAGTTTTGGTTTATGAAATGCTCACGCAAACGCACATCAATACGATAGTAGGCTACGTGGAAACTTGGGTGGTCAATAAATTCAAAGGGAAATTGTGTCAACATTTTTCAAGTAAAACGCCGGAAGAGATTGCAATGTTGATGCAGCCTTTTTATCGTAAACTCGTCAATTCGTGAACTCGTTAGTTCGTTCTTTTTTTGATAATTTTTTTGAAAACTTCAATATAATCGTTTGCCATTTTTTCCCAACTATAATTTATTAATGTGTATTGCTGAAATTCTTCTCCTTTTTGGGTCAATTGTTCGGGATTTTGGAGCAGTTCGTGAATTTTTTTGACCCAAATATCCGCATTTTCCGAAGGCAATAAATAACCATTTTTTTCATCTTTTATTGCCTCTGTTATCCCTTCGATTTCACTTGCCAATACAGGTGTTTTTCGCAACGTAGCTTCCAAAGCTACCAAGCCGAAGCCCTCTGCGTCGCCTTCTACCCTAATATTTGGCATCACAAAAATATCGGCTAAAGTGAGCAATGCCATCATTTTTTCGTAGGGCAATGCACCCGTTTGTAGTACGCGATTTTTGTATTCGTTTTTTTGTAATAATTCAAAAATACGCTGCTCATCACTTGATGCTCCTAAGAATAAATCTATTTCATCAAGCCACTTTTGAGGTAATATTTTTCGCCATAAAGGAATGTGAAAATTCTGCTTGGAAGGTCCTACTATAATGTACAAAACATCCTCATCCAAATGTGGTACAACTTCTTCAATAAACCACGAAAAACCTTTACGTTTGACAGGTCTGCCCAAGCTGATAACGATTTTTTTTTCTGATAAATTGACCTTGTATTTTCGCTGAAATTCATCAACAACTCCATTCACATCTACTTGCAAATCAGCTATTTCTCTATCAACACCATTAGGTACTACATAAATTTTATCGGAAGGAAAAGCACGTTTTATACACGCTTGTGCGGTAGCTGCACTCACACATATTCCACCTGCATAATGATGGTATTTCGAGATGATTTTTTTTTGATAAATTGCATTGGGAAAGACTACATCTAAACCATGATAAGTCACCACAACGGGTATCGAGGTATAATTTTGAAGCCACAGTCCGAAGTACGCCATCAAGCCGTCATTCAGATGAATAATATCAATAGTAGGATATTCATCTAGGATTTTTTTGACTCGTTTTTTTAAGCATAAGAAAAATTGCAGCCTGTTTTCGCGCACTGAATCATATACAACTTTGTACACTTCATATTCTTTTTCCATAGCCCGAATCAACTCAAAACATTGTTTCTCCATGCCCCCGATACTCGGCGGATATTTGTGCGAAATAAACAGGATTTTCATGGGGCAAAGTTAATGAGTGAATTTTGAATGAGCGAATGAGTGAATGTTTTTAATGCGACAATGCGATAATGATGCAATGCGTTAATATCATTAAGCTAAGAAGTGTTTTTATTATTTTAATAAAATTAAGGTGTATATTTTTTGCTTCAGAATCTTTTTTTTGCAAACATTATAAAAATTTAGAGCATGTTTAAATTTTTTCTGCCTGATAACCAATATCTTATGAACTTGACTTCACATCAAATCAGTTGCTTATCCCGATAAACGCCTTCTTTGATGCCTCGTCAAAACCATAAGCTATTG
>CALCMV010000428.1 GCA_937967535.1 uncultured Saprospiraceae bacterium | reverse complement strand
GTTTAAGTTTGTTTGTGGGATAGTACTCGTCTGACGAAAGTTTTTGTGAAATGTAGTGATTTATCTCATAAAATATTCGCATTGAATAAAGGGATTCGTCTGACGAGTATTCGCTTTAGACAAAGTTAGGCGGGTAGCCATTTTTTTTGTAAAAAACTATATTTCAGACTAATTTAAATTATAATTTTAAATAATTTTTAATTAAAAATATCTAATATCTAATTTGGCGAACATATTGTATTCAAAATTCATAATTCAAAATTTGACGAAGACATTGCTTTTACTCTGTTAATATAAAGCCTGCCCATAAGTGTGGTGCGGGATTACGTTTCCGCATTTCCGCCTTTGCATTATGGAGTGCAGTGGCTGTGGGTTCGCGTCTATTCAGCAAATTATTATAAAAAATAATCATCAATTCTTTCGTGATTTCGTCGTCTACGGGCCACAGGCTGACGACGATTTCATCGACACCTGCGAGTTTGAATGCACGTTGTAGCCCGAATACGCCTTCGGTATCATGCAAACTTCCGAGTCCTGTACTACAAGCTGAAAGTACCACGAGGCGGGTGTCGCGCAAATCCAATTCCGTTACCTCCAATCCGGTCAAAATACCGTCGTTTTTTGGGTCAATCAGTTGCTTCCTTTTTTTCCATGCGTCATTGGCACCGTGCAGCATCAAACCGCAGCGTTGGAGTGGATTGTCGGCGTATCGAATACGGTCTTGCAAGACCAAGTTGTCACCTGATTTGCGTTTATCGTCATACAATGGATTTAAAGAAAAACCATGCGTGGCAATATGAATAATTTCAGGCGAAGCACCCGAAATGTATTGCAGTCTGTCTTCGGTTGGGTTATCTGCGGTGAGTAAGTCGGTTGTCGTTTCGCCTTCCTGACAGATACTTTCGATGGCTTTTACCTCCTCTAATGTACCGGGTAATGGTCTGATTCTACCGCGAGTATTGTCTTGGGCAATGGCTTCGTCGTATTTATTTTCCTCTTCTTGTCGTTGGTTGATTTGGTCTTTATCGTAAGCAATATTGCCTATCAATAAAGCGTCTTTGTAGGGTTTTCGGTTACGAAGTCCACCGTATTTCGCGACCATATGTCTATCTCTGAGTACACTCGTATAGTGTAACTCAAACATCTGATTCAGATATGTACCATCATCGTTTTGCAGCACCCCAAAATCAAGTCGATACAATAGATTGACGGGAGATAATCTGACATGCTGTACGCCCGCCATATGGGGTTCTAAGGGTTTCCAGATAAGTTCATATACCTGTTTCCTTTTTTCTTCTGACCTCATGTAGGCAGGCATATAATCACCTTCTTGTATTTCGAAGAGGGGAGCTAAGGTTTTTTCATCAGTAAGTGAAATCAAGTTAAAACCACCTGATAGTTCTGATTGACCTGCGGAATTGATTTCTATATCGTAAATCATTGCAGCATATAGCATACTGTCGGTAAAAGATTTACCATCGTGATAATTGAACCGTATAAAATCTATTTCGCGTAGTCCGCTATTCATTTTTTGGATTTTTGTTGCTGCTTGGGGTCTTGATGGCGATAGTTGTTCGGAATCATAATAATCTCCTTCTGCAATAGCTAAGGCGTTTAATGCACCTCCAAATAAAGACTTAAAAAAGAAGGAGTCTTCAAGGTCTTTGACTGCTATATTTCCGCTAAATACCTTTATACGCTTGTTTTTGAGCAGGCGGGATTCGAGTTGATTAATTTCTTTTTCTATTTTTTTTATATTCCATTCTCGTTGTTCTAGTTCTTGTTGGGTCAATAAATATGCTTCGTTTAGGAGTTTTTTTCTGGCAATATATTCATTGTATAAGTGAATGAGTTCTTTATCTTTTGACTTCGAGATAACTCGTCGTAAAGAGCGACTATAATCCAAATCAATAGATTTTATAGCGCTTGAGGCATACATGACTTGGTAAGATAATTCGGGGTCTTGGGAGCGAGTAACGAAGGAGTAAAATGTATCAAAAATATCTGCGTGTTTTTGAATGTACATCAGGCGTTCTTCGGCAGGTAGCAAACGACAATGTTTGTAAATATCTTTTACTGTATTGGCAATGATATGTCCCCATAACAATTTTGCATTTTGGTGATTTTCGTAATTCATACTCCTCAAATCTTCTCCGTATGATTCATAGCTATCTTTTACACTGGGAAATGCGTTCAATATTTTAATATAGATATTTCGGGGTGCTTTTGATACATCTTGCCCACTTGATATATATCCTATGGCTTTCATCAATTTTCTGCCCCTTCCATCAAATGTTTTACTAATACCGGGAATGTACTCTGATGACAGCTCTTTTCCTATTTCCATTTCAATCACTTGATAAATCAAGGCTAAATCAATTTGATTTTCTACGACTATCGGATGTTCTGCACCGTAGTGTTCCAAATTTGACTCTAATGCTTCCAGCGACAAATCTTTCGCCTTTTCATAATCGCCTAAACGAAAATATACTTTAGAGAGATTATGCTGGTGTCGTGCGATTTTAGGATGGTTTACGCACAATCTCTCTGAGTCGGTCTTCAAAACTAACTGCAATATTTCTTTCGCTTTTTCATAATTTTCCAGCTCAAAATAGATATTTGCCAGATTGGATTGGTATTTTGTTAGGTCAATATTCTGCTCATCTGTACCTTTAAAATCATTGGCTATGACCAACTCAAATAACTCTTTGGCTTTTTCGTATTTTCCGAGTGTGTAATGCAGGAGTGCAAGTTCAGACTGCAATTTTATAATAGCTACATGATTATCACTTGGGGAGTTGTTGTTTATTTTTAGTGCGTGTTCCAGCAAATCTTCTGCTTCATCGTGTTGTCCTAAAGCCTGATACACCTCGGCGAGTATAGCACTGCTCTCTGCTATCAATACTTGATTTTCCGGTATTTTTTCACTCGCTCCCAAAGCTGCTTCTGCCCATTTTTTTGCGTTCAGATAATCACCCGTAGCCATGTAAAATTTTGCGAGTTCAAGTTGGCAGTTGACTGTGTTTTCTTCGATGTTTCCATTAGTTTGAATGCTTGTATTAAATGCATCTGTCAAGAGTTTCTCGGCGTTGTCATACAGCCCCATCTCTTGGTACAGATTAGCCAGTTCAAATTGTTTTTGAATAGTATTTGGATGAGCTGCTCCAAAGGTGCCGATATTTTTTCTCCATGCTGTTTTGAGTGCTTTCTCGTCTTTTTTGTAATTTTTTAATTGTAAACAATCAGTTTTTCCCTGTCCTGCTACATTCGTAAGACAGAAAAAACTTAGCAATAAAAAGAAAAAGATATTTTTTTTCAATTTTGATGATACATGGTAAATAAATGCTTTGCTTATCATAGATGGTTATATTTAAAGTCTTTTGGAGTTGATTAAACTATTGAAAATCAATAATCTAATTGTATGAATTAAATGTAGTATATTGTTTTGGATTAAATTGTTAGTTGACAACAAAATTAGTCATAAAAATGGTTTTTTTCATTTTTTTTAATTTTCTGATAAAAAAATGATCACCAATTTTAATTTCTTACTATTATAAGGTCGAATGTAGTGTTAAGACATAAAAAACTTTACTAGGACCATGTTTCTTAAAAAATACACAGCACGGGCGATAATGGAAGGTATTTTGAATCGCGATTTGAAGATTTACAAATACCTTGATGCTAATTTTCGTTGGAAGACGATTAATTATGTACGCAAAAATTCGGGTACTAAAGAAGACGGTGAAGAACTGTATAATGATGTATTGTGCAACATCTATCTCAATATAGAGCGCGGCAAATACGACCCCGATAAAGGTACTTTCCAAAGCTATTTCATGCAGATAGCACGCAACCAATGGCATCACTGCCTACGCAAGCGAAAAGGAATTGACAACACCTTAGAACTAGATGAAGTCATCGAAAATACACATCCTGATACACCGGATGATTCTGATAATTATTACACACTTGTCGGTCTGCTGAAGAAGTATGTGGAGACTTTGAAAGAGAGCGAACAGGAACTTATCAGATTGTTTTACTACGAACAAAATTCAATTGATGCAGTCGCATTGCAATTAGGAATGACCAATGACTACACAAAAGTCAAACTTCACCGAACCAGAGAAAAACTTAGAAAACTCGCAAATAACGACCCCGAATTAACACATTTACTCAGTGCTTAAAATGCCAAAAAAAAGAGCTTTTACGTGGGAAAAAGTCTTACGTATTGGATAGTAAAGTTAAGTTAGCTCCAACGAGATGTAATGGAAATTAGGACTTGTTGGGGCTACGTTTTTCTTTGATTTTGAAAAAGGTATTTTGGATAGCTGTTTAAGTTTGCTTGCGGGATAGTACTCGTCTGACGAAGGTTTTTGTGAAATGTAGTGATTTGTCTCATAAAATATTCGCATTGAATAAAGGGATTCGTCTGACGAGTATTCGCTTTAGGCAAAGTTAAATGGATAGCCGGTATTTTTCCTTTATTAATAAATATTACATAAGGTGGCAAGCCACTACAATGAGTAGATGAGTAAATGATAAAATGAGTAAATATTTCACCTTACATTTATCATTTTACATTGTTATATTTAAAAATTTACTCATTTACTTCATCTATTCATTTACTCATTTTTTGCCAAAAGCGCACAAGAGTTTGTGAATAAGAGTCAAAAGAGTATTTTAAATCTTGTTGAGATGAAAATAACTGATAAACAACACGAATTAATTGATGCTTACGTACAGCAAAAACTCACAGGCAGCGCACTCGAATCTTTTGAGCGTGAACTGGCTGAAAATGAAGTATTGAGACAGGAAGTGCTTTTCAGGCAAGGTATCCGTAGTGTTTTTCAGGTGAAAGATGTAGAGCAAGTCATTCAACAGGCAAAGACTGACCCCTTGCTCGAAGAAGCCAATGAACGTAAAATCGAACATCCACAATTGGAAAGTGTACACAACACGATTCAACAGGCAAAAACAGAAAACACTATCCGTAGAAAACGAATTATGAGGCGATTAACGGTGATGGCAATTGCGGCATCGTTCTTGGGGATGTTTTGGATGAGTGGCTTGTGGACTGTTGGAGGGCAGTCGCCAATTGAATTGGTTAATGAAATTTCTTTAGAGCCAAAGGTAGAGTTGAATTACGTTGCCCCTCAAATCGAATCGGTGTCTGCAAAAGCCGGTATCGAGGATTTACTTTCACAAGCTATGCAAACCTATAAAAACAAACAATTTGATAAGGCACTTGAAATTTTTGATGATTTGCGTAGTAAATATAGTTACGAAACAGATGAAATATTGTTGTACGAAGGCAATATTCACTTCCATAACAAGAATTACGGTAGAGCCGTAGAATCATTACAACAAATCACCACCAGAAATTCTAAAATCAAAGATGAAGCGCACTGGCATCTGGCTTTAACTTACCTGAAAAATAATGAAATAGACCTCGCAAAAGAACAACTCAAAATTGTTATTAAACAATCAACTACACATCAGAAAGACGCAAAATCATTATTGAAGAAAATAAATTGAACCATGAAAATTGCACTTACATTTACTCTTGTTTTATCGGCTGTAATAGCTTTCGCTCAACTTGATGACAGTGATTTTTCAGATCAAGTATTGACCATCGGGATCCATGGCAGAACGACTTGTCAACCGCCTGAATCTTCTCTCAGACCTATCCCAAGTGGAGATTCGTGGGAAGAGATTATGGAGAAGACCAATGCCGAAACGATAGGGACAGGTTTTGTGTATCAATATAATGGTGAAAAGTATGTGATTACCTGCGAACATGTCGTGTTCAGAGCTTCGGAAATTAAGGCTTATGATTCGGCGTATAATGCCTATGAACTCGAATATGTGGGGCAAGATACCTTTTATGATTTGACGGTCTTGAAATTTAAAAATAAAAGCGACGCTTCGCGCTTTGCATCCGTGAAACTGAACACTGCTCCTACAATACCCGGTACGTTGGTATGGAGTGTAGGTTATTGGGAAGTGGCTGGTACATCGAGCAGAAGGGTAGGAGAGGTTATCGCCGGAAATGCCATGATAGAGAGTGACGAGGTGGTAGCAGGTAAAATAGATTTCATCGAAACTACATCAAGATTGCTACGCGGATATAGTGGCGGACCGCTCTATAATGCTACAGGAGAAGTGCTGGGCATGAACACCAAACGCCACAATGGATATGACAAATACTACACCCTTCAAAGTAGTACAGTAAAACGGGTGGTACAGGAAATTATTGACTATGGCGGGGTGCGACGCGCTTATCTTGGCTTACGCTTTTCGCAATCTAAAAGAGCCAACGAACCTGTCATTATTGATGCTGTGTTGGATGATTCGCCGGCGAGTGAAAAGAAAGCAAGCTTGCTCGGTAGCCAAATTAAAAGCATCAATGGCAAAACCATTATAAATATATACGATGCCCTAAAAATCATGGAAGAAATCTCTCCCGATACAGAAGTAAACCTAAAGGTAAGTAACAGCTCAAGTCCTATAAAAATAAAATCACAAACCATTGATAATCAAAGATTAAAGCAAATTGCCGAGTATGCAATCCGCGAAAATACAGATGATGATTGCCTTGATATTGTGGAAGAAGGGACGCATGTCACACTCATAAGAAGCAACGATGTAGAAATGAATATCGAAACGGTTGGATTTCGACTAAATGAGCAAGATTATCTCATATACTGCCTCAATGATTTGGTGCAATTTGGTACATTGACTCGCTTGCTGGGATTGTACGGACGCTTGGAAGTGGATGACCACAAGCGGCATTATTCGCCAATCAAAATCCGCCTTTCACCTACACCCAATAAACGGATTCTGTATTATTAACTGGACTTTGGACATTGGGGAATTAGGAAATTTGGTATTAGGTATCCCGATAGTTATCGGGATTTTTATCAAATAACTATAAAATTAAATTAATTAAATATTTTTTTACATTAATAAAGGCTACCCGTTTAAGTTTGCTTGCGGGATAGTACTCGTCTGACGAAGGTTTTTGTGAAATGTAGTGATTTGTCTCATAAAATATTCGCATTGAATGAAGGGATTCGTCTGACGAGTATTCGCTTTAGGCAAAGTTAAATGG
>CALCMV010000427.1 GCA_937967535.1 uncultured Saprospiraceae bacterium | reverse complement strand
CGTTTAAGTTTGCTTGTGGGATAGTACTCGTCTGACGAAGGTTTTTGTGAAATGTAGTGATTTGTCTCATAAAATATTCGCATTGAATAAAGGGATTCGTCTGACGAGTATTCGCTTTAAGCAAAGTTAAATGGCTAGCCTTTATTGTTTTTACGAAAAAAAATAGGGTAAATAATTATATCCGAGTTGCAAGGCGAATGTTTTTGTTAAAAATGGATATTTGAATATTCAGACAGCTATTTTTCATAAAAACATTCGCCTTGCAACTATTCCCTTATTTTACTCGAACACCCTCAATTTTTTTCATTTTGAATTTAAATCCACTTTCGGAATTATATTTTTTTCAAGAATAAAATTTTAATGTAATTCAAAATAATATTTTTCTAAAAAATCTTTAAATATAGAACTTGATAGCTTTGCGTTAGATGACAGATTGCTGAGGGGGGACGAAATGTGCTTGATTATCAGCTTGTTGTGAAAATATTTCTCGTCAAAAAAAATGTAAATAATACTCGCGTACTAGTCTGCGTTTGTACGCCGGCTAATGCCTACCGTTTATTGCCAAGAAAAGTTAATTTTTTTAACATCCATCAAAATAAATAAATACCTGTGGCGTTAATAGTAAGTTATTGCGAGAATATCGCTATGATTATAAATTTTTAGGAGTATAAACATCAATCCTGTTTTTGTGGATAAAATTGAAATGTAGGACAAAAATTGCAACTAAATCAAAAATGTTGCGTAGTTCAAAGTAAATATCAAATTCCGATAATTATCGGTAAATTCTCAAGATATATAATATCTCATCTTATTGGAATTTGGAATTTGTTTTTTAGAATTTTTCAACAATCATTGTCTATATTTGCGTTCCACAAAACAAAAACATTATCAAAATGATGAAAAATATTATTATGAAGATGAGTCTTGTTTTGGCTCTCTTCACATTTATATCTACTCACTCAATTGCCCAACTCAACCTGTGTGATGCAAACGGCATCAATCAAGTGACCGGACAACCTTGCGTCAATACTATTGTGACTTCTGTTCCATTTTTGAGAATCATTCCTGATGCGCGTAGTGGTGCGATGGGTGATGTAGGAATTGCGATTTCACCGGATGCCAATGCCATGCACTTCAATACCTCTAAGTTGGCATTTGCCGACCAAGACTTGGGACTTTCTGCTACTTATACGCCTTGGCTGCGTGCTTTGGGTTTGCAGGATGTTTACTTGGCTTATCTTTCGGGCTATCGCAAGCTGGATGATTTGCAAACTGTTGGTTTGGGGCTTCGTTATTTTTCTTTGGGTACGATTCAATTTACGGATGAAAACGGTCAGCCACTCGGTATGGACCGCCCGAATGAGTTTGAGTTGTCATTGGCATATAGCCGCAAATTGAGTGATAGATTTGCAGCAGGTCTGGCAATGAAATATATCTACTCTCGCCTCGCCAACGGACAAACCGTTGAGGATGAAACGATTACGCCGGGTAATGCTTTTGCGAGCGATTTGTCATTTACTTATCGCACACCACTCGAAATTAGCGGCAGTGATGCGCGTTTGATGATTGGTGCATCTATCACGAATCTGGGTACGAAGATTTCGTATACGCAATCTGCCAACAGAGATTTTATCCCGACCAATCTTGGTATCGGTGTTGGTTTGGAGTATGATATTGATGATTTCAATTCGATTAATTTTGCAATTGACATCAATCGTTTGCTTGTGCCTACGCCTCCGGGCGGCGACCCGTTTAGCGAAGAAAATGCCGGTGGGGGCGACCCCGAAATACCTGATTATAGAGAACAATCAGTGACATCAGGCATCTTCAGTTCCTTTGGTGATGCACCGGGCGGATTTGGCGAAGAGCTACGCGAAAATACTTATTCGATAGGGGTAGAGTATTGGTACGACAAGCAATTTGCAGTACGTGTGGGGCATTTCAATGAGCATAGAACGAAGGGTAATCGTAAATTTTTTACGGTTGGTTTGGGCTTGAAATACAATATCTTTGGTCTGAATTTCTCTTATCTTGTACCTACTACGAATCAGCGTAATCCATTGGATAATACTTTGCGTTTTTCCTTATTGTTTGATTTTGGAGCATTTGAAGGAGTGGAGAGATAAACTAGAATTAGCAAGTTGCGGGCTATGAGTTTTTTATTGCTTTGCAATTTTCAAAATATAATGAGCGTGTTTGTCGATGGCAAACACGCTTTTTGTTTGCAATTTACTCAAGTCGGCAAATGAGTGATTTAAACGTTTAAGCATTACAGCATTGTTAACTACCTTTGCAGGATGCAAATACAATCCGTTTCTTCCGGCTGGACGCTGTTCCTCAAATTGGTATTTCCTGTAATGTGGACGGCTTTTTTTGGGACTTTTGTAGGCTTCATTTTATTTTCTGAAGATGGCGCGTATTTGATTGCGGGTGGGGTGGTTACGCCGATGATAGCGCGAATCGTGGCTTTGACTTTTTTATTGTCCGGTATTTTCTTGTTTTATTTCTTGTTTATGCGACTCAAACGGGTGGATATGGACAATGATTTTATGTATGTTACCAATTATTTTAAATCGCGCCGCTATCCGTACCACAATATTGAGAAGATGGTGGAAAATCAATATTTGATGTTTCGTCCGGTAAAGGTATATTTTCGAGAGGCAGGGACTTTTGGTGGGCAGATTACCTTTTTATCCGGTAAATCATTTCATGAGTTTTTGAGTGAACGCCCCGATGTAGCAAGTTTATTGAAAAAAGGAAAGTGGACTGTGGAGGAATGATGAATGGTTTTTAGTTTTTAGTTCATAGTTTTTAGTTCATAGTTCATAGTTCATAGTGAATAGTGAATAGTTCATGGTGAATAGTGAATAGTTCATGGTTTTTTATAAAATATTGTTATTCAATGAATTGTAAAAAGCTATAAACTGATAGTCATAAAAAAAGCCCTCCGAATCGGAAGGCTTTTTAAATATAATTTGAACCGTTTTTATTTGCTTTCTTATTCTTCTTCTTCGTTGTTGACAACTTCTGTAAGAGTTTCTTCTGTTTCTTCCTCTACTGCTTCGGTAGCTTTTGCTACATCGGCAGGTACTTCTACCGTTTTAGCATCTTCGGCAATATTGGCAACTGCTTCTTTAGCTTCTTCTGCTTTTTCCTCTACTGCTTCGGTGGCTTTTGCGACATCGGCAGGTACTTCTACCGTTTTAGCATCTTCGGTAATATCGGCAACTGCCTCTTTAGCTTCTTCCGCTTTTTCCTCTACTGCTTCGGTAGCTTTTGCGACATCGGCGGGTACTACCGTTGGACTTGCTTCTGCCGGAGGCGTTGCGGCGGCTTTTTCTGCTGCTTTTGCGGCTCTTGCCTCTGTACGCTGCTTGGCTTGTGCGAGTCTTCTCTCCACATCCTCGCGTGTTTTGTGCATATTTTTGAGCTTGTCTTCTTTTGATTTCACGCGGCTTTTGATGATATTCATTTTCGCGTCCAAAAGTTGTGCTTCGAGTTGCCCGATGCTGCTGCTGTCCTTTTTGCGTTCCTGTGCTACGAGGTCTTCTTTATCGCGTTTGATGGAGCGTTCCATTTTTGAAATGGCTTCCATCAAGCCATTCAGACGATTCTGATGACGGTCAATGGGTGAATTGCCCCCACCGCCACCTGCGGCAGCAGGACCAAAACGACGTTCTTTGACAGCTTTGAATGCCCCATCAATTTTTGGCCAGAGTTTGGCTCTATCTTCACGGGTGAGTTGCATAGAGCGAAATTCGCGCTGTATGGATTTGAGTTCTTCAAATACCAAGTGTAGCATTTCTCCCTTTTTAATTCGCGTATTGACCTCTTCGAGCGTTTTGTTAAATTTATCGTATGAAGATGCCGAATTTGCTTGAAATTCAGCTTCTCGCGCAGAGCGCAAGTCTTTCAGGTAAGAAAAAAGCGAATTAACCTGTCGTTTGAGTGAATTGGCGTGGTCGCGGGCGAGGTTGTTTTCCTGCATTTGCTCACGCACTTTGTCCCAAAATACTTTTAATTCGTCCCATTTTTCCTTAGAATAGCTTTCCAAACCCTCAATTGTTTCGCGCAGTTCGTTAAGTTCTATTTGATAGACTTCATTTAGTTTGGAAGATAAAACGACAAAGTGCCATTCGGTTTTGGCGCGCTCAATGAGTTCGTCTTTTTCGGGAAATATATTTTCCGGTAACAATTTTCCGGTGGCAGACAATTCGCTTTCGTGGTGATTGTAACCGCTTTCGGGAAAAGCCATTTCTTTGCCTTCCCGCCATTCGTACAGCAGTTGTTTGTGCAAATCATTTGTCGCATTTTCACCATGGAATGTCCAGACATCAACCTGATTATCTTCAGCTCTTAGCTGAATTGCCATCAAGACTTTTTCGTCTTTGTCATCCGTACCCCATAATACCAATTTCGTTTTCATAACTATCGTTTAATAAGTTCAAGTTCAAGTTCAGGTAAAAGTAAATTTGTATTTATTTTTTATATTAAAAATTAGCGAGACTTTGGACATTGGAGAATTAGGAAATTGATAAAATATTGTTTTACAATTTTTTACAAAATAATATTAATTAAATGTTTTTTATTTATAATAAAATATAAGCATTTGATAATCAGTTACTTAGGAAAGTAAGCCTAATTTCGTTTCCTAATTTCCAAAATGTCCAAAGTCCAGAAATTAATTAAAATACAAGCAAATACTTACTTTTTCTAGCCTTTGAAAAATGACTTTTCCTCTGTAGATACTCTGTGTTAAGCCGCTAAATTACATTAATTCATTTATTTGAAGAAATAATTTGGGTGAAGTCGTTTTTTTTATTGTTGTACAAAACAAATATTTATTACTTTTTGAAACAAAAAATAAAGCCTGAATGTGTTGCAATGTCTTAGTTTTATGTGACTTAAATAGTCGGACTAATTACAATGCAATCACTTATATTGAAGGTAAGTGAAATGTAATTTTTTTCATTATTTGGGCAAAAAAAACGGCTAATTTTCTACTTCCAAACCAAAAGCGCGGCGTTTTTTGCCAATTGACCGGATGCGTTCTTTGAGTCCTGATGCTTCCTGAATTTCGCGTAATGTAAAATATAATAAACCCATTCCAATAACATAAAGCGAAAGGGTCGCACTAAAAACAAGTATCATCAGGAAGGCAGTCACTCCTTTTGCGAGGGTTTGAATGGTGGTTTGTTCGGCATCAAAGAGCATTTGTATCATTTCAAAATAGAACCAAATCGCGCCCGTATTGAGCATCATAAATAAACCGAAACCAACCAGTGAAACAATGAGAAAAATACCATACATTTTGCCCCATCCATTGCCCAATAAATAAAAAGTACGCCCAATGGCAGAAAAGGGATTGAGTCGTTCTTTTGCCATGACAAAAAGGTACAAACCACCTATCGGAAACAGCCCTAAAGCAAGGAGCCAACCTAGACCGATGGGCAGGAAAAATACGACATTCAGCAATAAGGCAAGCGGAATGATTTTGAGGATATTTCGGAGAAAAAAGTCGCCGATTTCGCGCCAATTAATATGTTCATGTCGTGGTCTTGCTTCTGTTTCGCTGACCATTAAATAGTTGATAAACAATAAGATAAGCGTGAACCAAGCTGTATTTAGGACGAACATCATTTGCATGGAATAATCAAACATTTCGCTCAATTGCTGCATGGTAGCAGATATAGCGAGTGCAATGAAAACCCAATGCCCGCCCATATATTGTGAAGCGGTAAATATGTCCAGAAAATCATCGTTCATCAGATAGTAGCCGATGCCGCAGTATAGAGTGGAAAAAATCATCGCAGCGATGATAATTATCCGCAAATAACGCTTAAAAAAGGCGAATGTCTCCTTGAAAATTTCGCCAACGGTCATGATTTTTTGATAATCCATCGGTTCGGTGCGTGTAGGCGGGAGTTTTTCATCTTCCAATTTTTCGTCAAATGCGCCAGTACGCGCCAATCGCCAGGGATATACTGCAAAATATCCGATAATAAATATTGCAGAAAAAATAATAATCGCCAATCGCAGTACATCAGGCGTATCCGTATGTCGTGTGAGAAAACCCTCAAAAAATCCCGCCAGAATGGTCAAAGGCACTACGCCCATCAGGATTTTTAAGCCGCGCCTTGCCGAAATTTGGAAGGCTTGCAGCCGCGAGTATGTACCCGGAAATACCAATCCCCTGCATAGAGCCAAACCTGCTGCCGCCGAGATAATTATGGTCGAAATCTCAATCGTACCATGTATCCAAACCGTCAAAAAAGACTCCCAAAATACGCCTTTTTCTACGAAAAAGAATTGGAACGCCCCAATCATAATCGCATTATAAATCAATACGCCCAGCGTACCGATGCCCGCCAAAATACCGGATATAAATGCCAGAAAATCTACCTGCAAATTGTTGAGCGTAATGCCCAAAAACATGTCTACCTCATTGCGTTGTTTGTAGACCGCCATCGGGTCGTTATTTTCGATATTGCGCTCGGTCATATTGACATAGCTATCGCCCAAAATCGTGCGCGGAAATTCAATATCCATCGCGCAAGACAACATCCCTATCCCGAATGCCAACCAAAATACTGTAAAAGCAATCAAAAATTCCCGACGCGATTCCCACACGACCTGCGGCAGTTCGCGTGTCCAGAAATGCACGAAACGATTTTTGCGTTTTCGATTCTTATAAATATTGTGAAACAGGCTTTGTGCCAAGCCATTGAGGTAGTAGCGTACCGAACGATTCGGATAAAAAGTACGGGAGTAAGAAAGGTCGTCTGTAATCTCTACGAAGAGTTTGTTGAGGCGGTCAGGGTCTTTATTTTTCTCCTTTAATAAAGCCTCAAATTCCGTCCACTTCTCTTTGTTTTGTTCTATGAATTTTGTTTCGCGCATTTTTTCGTGTTGTGGTGTTGT
>CALCMV010000426.1 GCA_937967535.1 uncultured Saprospiraceae bacterium | reverse complement strand
TAACCAATTACCACATAATCTCCTCCACCAATACCGCTTATTGTATCCGAATTAATATCAAATCTCACTTCATACGATAAAAAGCCGAGATGTCTAACCCAAAAATGTTGTTCATGTTTTGGGAAAAATACAAAGCTAATTCTCTCATTATCATGGAAAATATTAGATGAATCAAGGTCAAATGGTTCTAAATAACATTCACTATAATTTAATAATTTACCACCACCTTTTATAATTGCATTACCATCCTTATCGAACGATGGTCGAGTTGCGGTGTAGTCTTTACCTTCCTCCTTCATTTTCCAAAGTTGCACTGAATCCCAACCAACTAACTGTAAATCTTTATTTGCATAATTATTAGCATACAATACCCACCTCGCTGTATCATACTTCCCTTCCAAATTATACTTTTTAATAATTTCAGGATAATCACCCAAACAATTTTTCTCTTTAAAAAAAGTATTTTTCACTACAAAAATGAACAAGAGAAAAACGGCGATAGCGAGCGTAATTTGAATGATATTTTTCATGGAAATTGGTTATATGAATATTGGAAATGTATCATTCTAAAGCGGCTATTTTCTCCGCTTTTTCTTCTTCTTTCGTCCTGAACGCGCCCTTCGCTGTTTGGGTGCTTTGGGTTTCTTTTTTTCGCCCGGTATCGTGTGTTGAGGGATGTGTTCAAAGGCTTCGCTGTTTTCGGATTTGAAGGTGGGGAAATTCGCTGCTTTGTTATAACTCGCCTCAAAAAGTTGTCTTTCGGCATCATGTACGGCTTGTGGTACACCATCGGGTTTTGCCCATACCTTGTGAATGTACGCCCCCTTCCAAATGACTTGATGAAAACCCCGTATCATCACGAACTTGAAGGTTTCGAGATGTACAATAGTTTGTTTATATACCGCCTCGCTAATCAAGCCTTTGCTATACAAAAAATCATATCCGAAAACTGCTCCCCACAAAGAAGCCATCACCTCATTGGTACGTAGCATAAAGATGAATTTTTTGCCCGACAAATGCTTATCGTAGGCATGGTAGGTCATTTTGAAAAATACATCAAGGTCGTTTGTTTTTTGAGGTTTGCCTCCCCTAAACCAAAATTTTACTAAATCCTGCCATATAATCCCTGCCAAGCCAAAGGACATTCCTTTTTCGTGCATATATTGATAAAAATACATGCGTAGTTGCCAGCAAAAGTCGGTTTGGTTTTCCTCAAACACTGGTTTCAAAGCATCCGTAGAAAAAGGCGTTTTGACACTCTCTTCAAAAAAATCGTAAGCTGCTTCAGTCATCTCACAGGCAAGCCCTTCTTCCCTCGCTTTTTCAAGGTTCAACTCACCTGTTTTCAGATAATCCGCATAGGCATCCTGAAGTCCTTTACTGTACACCGTAAGAGCATAATCCAAAGCGGCATTACCAAGATAATCAGGATTTTTGCTGACCGGTTCGTAATTCTTTTTTGCAATGCGATAGGCAGCATCTACCAATTGCCAATACTCTATCTTTGCATGAAAAACCAATGCCATATCAATATCACCGTCGGGGTCTTCGTAGTAATAATCTACCACCTCTTGTATGTCCTTCGGATTGTCGTGAAATAGCTCATAATCAACAATATAGCTCTCATAATAATGAAAATCTTTATTCAAAAGCTCCGGTTTCAATTCACGATATTTTTTCAAAAACAACAAGCCCTTTTCATAATCATTATTTTTATCAATAATATCTCCTAAAAGTTCTATGACCTGTCCCGTCCAGTCTGTTCCTCCAACGAATTCATCGGACATATCATAGGTGAGTGTTTCCAACAGAAAATCGTGTTGCTCGTCGGTATTTTCCAGCTTTTCGTATGCCTCGTACCAGGTATCGGCATCTTTTATGAATTCTTGCATCATATTTTTAATATTTTTGCAAAAGTACGAAAATGAACGCCAAACTGTGAAATCCAAGTTGTCCAAAACTTAAATTAATTATACGATTTTTGAGGATTTTTCTTAAAAATCCTAATTTGTACTCATATAAAAATCCGGTAAGTTTGTATTGCATTCAGGAGACACCCAGAAAAACAAGTAAAAAATTCGATAAATCAGGTAACAAAAGTCCCTTTGAAAAGATATATAAATAATAGCTTTCGACTTTTGTACATCTTTATTTCTCACTAAAAAAAATCATACTATGCCAGATTATCAAAATTTAAAAATAGAAGCAACTGACAGTTCTGAATTAGTTATCCAGAAAAAAAGGGCTGTTGAGAAATTAATTGAGTTGAGGGAACAACTCTCCTCCATTCCCGAAAGCAGGCTTAATTATAACCTGTTGCTTGCCACATGGAATATTCGGGAATTTGACTCAGGCACTTACGGCGACAGAATCTTCGAGGCAAACTATTACATCGCGGAAATCATCTCTAAATTTGACATCGTGGCGATACAGGAGGTCAATAAATCGTTGAGCGGATTGAAGAAAGTGATGGCAATACTCGGGGATGCTTGGGAATACATCGTCTCCGACGTTACGGAAGGCACAAGAGGCAATGACGAAAGAATCGCTTATGTTTATAACTCAAGAAAAGTACAATTCGGAGGTTTGGCGGGCGAATTAGTCATTCCGCCAAAAGAGGAGAGAATACCCGACCCGCAAAATCCGCAAAAGAAAATAACAAAATTTACATCTGCAAGTCAATTATGGAGAACGCCCTTGATTAGCGGCTTCAGTGCAGGGTGGGCTAAGTTTATGTTGTGTAACGTCCACATTAAATGGGGAGAAAGCGAGATGTCACGAAAAGAAGAAATTGACCATCTTGCCGGATTTTTGACGAAAAGAAGCGAAGACCCCACAGCTTGGGCAAGAAAATTAATCCTATTGGGTGATTTTAATATCGGCGATTCTACAAGCGACTCGTTTGAACTTCTAACCCAAGCAAACTATGAAAGCCCCCAAGTGCATGATGATGTGACCACTACGGTAGGCATCAAAAAACTACAATATGACCGAATTTTCATCAAAGAAAGAGCAGATGGATTTGAAATAGAAAATGGAGGTGCCATTGATATGTTTAAGCATCTATTTAAAGATTCGGAAGAGGAAATTTACAAAGATTTGGTGCGGAAAAAAGACGGAACTCCGGCAAAGAGATACATCCAATGGAGAACGCACCAACTTTCCGACCATCAACCTTTGTGGGTGGAATTTAGGATTCAATACGAAGATGAATTTCTTGAAAAGATACGTGACGCAAACAATCTCAACCGCCAACAACCACAGGGTGGTGGGGCTACATAGCCGTCATATACTTCTTTAGGCACTTAAAAAAAATTTGAAACCAACATGTTGTCGATAAATTTGCAATATTTGGTTATCCCTCCGAAGGAGGCTTAAATTTAAATTTGAGTTTAAACTTGTTCTTAAACTTAAACTTAAACTTTACTTAGTATCTACATTCTTAACTCTTGCGCGTTTTTGGCAAAAGATGAGTAAATGAGTAAATTTGAAATGAAATAATGTTTTAATGAATCAATAAACTCGAACGGCATAAATTTCGGAAAATATTAACATCTATATTTCACGCAGAGAACGCAGAGGTCGCGGAGAAATACTATTAAAATCTATGCGTTCTCTGCGTGAATCAGCATTTTCCGAAATTTACCCCGTTTACAATATAAATGCAAATTCCGCAAAAAAACATTGAAACTCTCCAAAAATTCCTTAACCTTGCAACATGCAAGCCACCGACCACAACGAGGAATTATACGAACAACTACGTTTTGTGACCGACCCTAAACAGCAACCAATGCGTATAGACAAGTTCTTGGTAAACAAAGTAGAACGTGTAACACGCAACAAGGTACAAAACGCGATACGTGCCGGTTCGGTATTGGTCAATGACAAGCCCGTAAAGCCCAATCACAAACTCAAAGCCGGCGACGAAATCAAGGTCATCCTCACCAAACCTCCGAAAGAAGGCGTAACCATACCTGAAAATATTCCACTCGACATTCGCTACGAAGACGATGATTTGTTGGTCTTGTACAAACCGCCGGGCTTGGTCGTGCATCCGGGCATCGGCAACCATACGGGTACGCTTGTCAATGCTTTGGCTTACCATTTTCGGGATTTGCCTATCATGCAGGGCAACCGCCCTGACCGCCCCGGTATCGTGCATCGCATTGATAAAAACACATCGGGTTTGATGCTTGTGGCTAAGAGTGATTTTGCGATGTCGCACCTTGCCAAACAGTTTTTTGACCATACCATCCATCGCCGCTACGTAGCACTCGTATGGAGCGAACCGCCTGATAATGAAGGAACTATCACTGCTAATATAGGTCGTCATCCGCGCCATCGCGTACAAATGACCACCTTTGAACCCGATGAAAATGAAGGCAAACATGCCGTAACACATTATACAGTATTAGAACGATTGTATTACGTTAGTCTTGTCGAATGTAATCTGGAAACAGGGCGTACACATCAGATTCGTGTGCATATGAAATCCATCGGCTGTCCGGTATTTAATGATGATAAATATGGTGGCGATAGGGTAGCGAAGGGTACGGTTTTTACCAAATACAAACGCTTCGTAGAGAATTGTTTTGACTTGATGCCACGTCAGGGATTACACGCCAAAGAGTTAGGATTTATACATCCGACAACGGGTAAAGAAATGATGTTTACGAGCGATTTGCCGGATGATATGGCGGCGGTATTGGAGCGTTGGCGAGTCTATCTGGCAGGACGGAAAACGAAGTAGAAGAGAGAGGTGAGACGAGAGAGGTGAGAGAAGATACGTGAGATAAGAGAGGTGAGAGGTGAGAGACGAGACGTGAGAGAAGAGATAGCTTTCTTTAATTCTCTTGTCTCTTGTCTCGCGTCTCGTCTCTCACCTCTCCTACCTATTCTACGATAAATTCTACCGTATAATCGTCGGGAAGCTTGGGAACGATGACCCAATTCATACTAAAGCGCAGAGATTCGCACATACCACAGGCATTGACACTTACCGTATAAATGTATTTTTTCAAATCGTCGTCGCGATTCACGATGCGGTCAAAACCAACATTGCAAGTACCATCGGCATAAAGTCCGAGTAGCGTATGGGTATTAAAGTCAATTTCAGGAAGGGTCGTACCCACACATTCAGGTGTATTGATAGGCAGAATACCAAGTGCCTGAAATGCCGTACTGTCATTGATAATGTATTGAGGATCAAGCGCACCGACATCAGAAAAGCAGTCACCCAAGTCCAATTCAGATGTAATAATACCACCCGTAATATCGAAATTCTCCTCACAATCATCTACACAACTCAATTGAAAAGTTGTCAAAATAATTCCTAAAATTATCGCTGAAAAATACCTTATCTTGTTCATAATTAATGCTTAATGATTAACGGTTAATGATTAATTGGTATTCTACGATGCAGATTAGGAAAATATTGTGCCAACAAGTATTTTTATTATTTATAAAAAACTAATAAACAAATATTTGCGCGTAAATTTGTCGGTTTATTGGCAGCTAAACAGGCTGACCGCCAATACCGTACCGACGACTTTAGCCGTCGCGTAAAATGAAAATATATTTATAAATAACTTAATTTTAACATTTTAAAAATTAAAGTAAAATTTATCTGACGGCTAAAGCAGTCATTACGGAGTTCCCTATCAACCTGTAAAGCAGTCATTACCATATCAAATATTCACTTGAAAAATCGCCAAGACACCACTATGAAATTAAAAATATATTTATTTGCTTTCGCTTTAATTTTAGGGGCTTGCACCTCTACCCCACCCGATTCCGAAAACATAGTATCAGACATTGAAGCCGAGCAATACATCACCATACTTGGTACTGCCCAAGACGCAGGATACCCACAAGCGGGTTGCAAGAAGGTATGTTGTAATTTATTTTGGCAGGAAAAAACAGACCGCGAATATCCCGTTGCATTGGGCTTGACGGATGTGAAAGCGGGCAGAAAATATTTGTTTGAAGCCACGCCCGATATTAAATTTCAATTAGAAGAATTATCCGAAAAAAAGAATACACAAACATTCGTGCCGGATGGTATTTTTCTTACCCACGCACATATCGGGCATTATACGGGCTTGATGGATTTGGGACATGAAGTGATGGGCGCAAAAGATGTTCCTGTGTATGCGATGCCGCGTATGAAATCGTTTTTGGAAACCAATGGTCCTTGGAGTCAATTGGTAAAATTGGGCAATATTGAATTACGACAACTCACTAATAATGAATTAGTTGACTTGGATAATGGCATCAAAGTAACTCCCTTCCGCGTACCACACCGCGATGAGTTTTCGGAGACTGTCGGCTATCAAATTGAAGGAGAAAAACGCAAAATATTATTCATTCCTGATATTGATAAATGGTCGAAATGGGAGCGTGATATTATCAAGGAAATTGGCAAGGTAGATATGGCACTCTTGGATGGTACTTTTCTGAAAAACGGCGAATTGCCCAATCGCGACATGAGCGAAATCCCTCATCCCTTTGTAGAAGAAAGTATGGCATTATTCAAGGATTTACCGGAAAGTGAAAGGCGAAAAGTAATGTTCATTCATTTCAATCACACCAATCCGTTGATATGGGATAAATCAGAAATTGAGCGTGTCGAAAAAGCAGGTTTTCAAGTCGCAAAACGAGGTATTAGAATAGAGATTTGAGAGGTGAGACGAGAGAAACGAGACGAGAGAGGTGAGAGACGAGACGCGAGACAAGAGAATTAAAGAAAGCTATCTCTTCTCTCACGTCTCTTCTCTCACCTCTCTCTTCTACTTTGTCTTTCGCCCTGCCAAATATACTCGCCAACGCTCCAAGACTGCCAACATATCATCCGGCAATTCGCTATCAAAAAACATTTCC
>CALCMV010000425.1 GCA_937967535.1 uncultured Saprospiraceae bacterium | reverse complement strand
GTAATGACTGCTTTACAGGCTGACCGCGAATACCGTACAGGCGAATTCATTCGCCATGTGAAAAATAAATAAAATTCGTATAACATTTATTTACAGTAAATTATAAATGAAATTATACTAAACATGGCGATTGAAATCGCCTGTACGAGTTCCCGGTCAGCCTGTAAAGCAGTCATTACAGTTTTCCGAAATTTATGCCGTTCACAGTATATCATTCAAAATTGGCAAACACATTGAGTAAAAGGATTTTTTTTATTTAAAATACATTAAAACACAATACACAATTAAGCTTTGAATATTTTGGAATATTAGAGAAGCGAGAAATATTCGCCTTGCAACCACTCCATACTTTACCCGAACACTATCTATAAAACAATGTTTTAGCAATTTCCCAACGTGGCGAAGCCACTACCATAATGAGTAGATGAATAAATGATAAAATGAGTAGATGTTTTTACGCTTGAGTTTATTGACTCATTAAAACATTATTTCATTTCAAATTTACTCATTTATTCATCTACTCATTTACTCATCTTTTGTCAAAAACGCACAAGAGTTAAGAATATAAATACTAATTCCCCAATATCCATCAAAAGATAGTTTTTCAAATCTTAATTGTTTTACGCTTCTTTTTCGGTGGTGTTGGAGGTGTTGGTGTCGGGGGAAATGACAAATCGAAAAATTCTTCCTGCACATTAGGCGTATAATTCGGGTCTATTTTTTCATTCAACACATACAATCGCACAGGGTCAATTCTGATGGTTTTACCTTTTATTTGTGCGCTGGCAGGTTGTATAATCAATTCGCCTGAATGAGTGGGACGCAAACGAAATCCGTAAGAAATTCGTTGAAAAATCTCGCCATTGGTGATTTGTGTTTCCATAGACTGAAAAGGTCCCTCTACGACTTCAAAACCTTCAAAATCAGGAATTTCAACATTATTAAAACTCCCACCTTCCAATACAAATTCAACCTTAAACACCTCACCGATACGCAGGGTGTCTTTATTAATATTTGCCGAGAAAATAACATCTTGCTGCGCCGACAAATTTAGGGCGAATATTAGCACAGCGCTAAATAAAATTATTTTTTTCATGAAAAAATTGTTTATAGTTAAGAACTATGGATTAATTCACAAATTTACGAAGAAATCAAAGAACGAAAACAGTCCTTCTGTCTATTAACAAAATTTTAGTCGTATGCCTTACCTATTTTTACGAATAAAAGTCATTACTTTGCATGGAATTATGGTTGATAGTTCATAGTGCATAGTTGTTAGTTCATAGTTAATAGTGCATAGTTCTTAGTTGATAGTACATAGTCGCTAGTTCACGTACTATGAATTACATTTTTACGAATCATGAACTATGAACCATCAACTATGCACTATGAACTATGAACTATACAACTAACACATGAATTTTGAAATATTAAAGAACGATTTTGAGGAGGGTATCCTCACCGTAACGATAAATCGCGAAAAGGCGCTCAATGCTTTGAACAGACAAACGATGTTGGAGATTCGTTATTTGTTTGAGGTATATGCGCCCGACTTGGAGGGCTTGAAAGGCGTGATTCTTACGGGTGCGGGTACGAAGGCATTTGTGGCTGGTGCAGACATTAAGGAGTTTACAAATCTTAATGCCAAAACGGGTGCTGTATTTTCCAAAAACGGGCAGGATATTTACTTTTTAATTGAGAACTTTCCGAAACCTGTCATAGCGGCGGTCAATGGCTATGCGCTTGGTGGCGGTTGTGAGTTGGCGATGGCGTGCCACATGCGTATTGCAGGCGAAAAGGCACGCTTCGGGCAGCCCGAAGTCAATCTGGGTATTATCGCCGGATATGGTGGTACTCAACGACTTACGCAACTCGTCGGCAAGGGAAAATCTATGGAACTCAACCTCACAGGTGATATGATTGGTGCCGAAGAAGCCTATCGTATAGGATTGGCAAATCACCTCGTAGCGCAGGGCGAAGAAGTGGCAAAAGCGAAAGAAATCATCAATAAAATCGGTAAAAAAGCCCCGCTTGCCGTTGCTAAAGCTATTGATTGTATCAATGCTCATTTTAATGAAGGTAAAGCCGCTTATAAGAAAGAATATGAACATTTTGGCGCATTAATTGAGACAGAAGATACGAAAGAAGGCGTAGCTGCTTTCATCGAAAAAAGAACAGCAAATTTTAAAGGAATTTAAGACAAGAGACGAGACGAAAGAAAATAATGACTTCGTTTTATCTCATATCCACATCTTTAATTATGAAAAATATTTTATTTGTATTAATTAGTTTGTCAATGCTTTTTGCTGCTTGTGGAAATGACGATGCCAATCAAGCTGCAACTGACGAACAACTCATCCAAGAATACCTCTCCGACAATAACCTGACCGCCCAAATAACGGACGAAGGTATTTATTATATCATCGAAAGCGAAGGTTCGGGAACACAAGCAGAATTTGGCAATACTGTCACCGTACATTATGAAGGTTTTTTGTTGGACGGTACCAAATTTGACTCCTCTATTGACAGAGGTGTGCCTTCCACTTTTTCGCTGAATAATGTCATTGCAGGTTGGCAACTCGGTATTCCGCTATTCAAAGAAGGTGGAAGAGGAACGCTCATTATTCCTTCTATTTATGCCTATGGCAATTCTTCGCCTTCGCCCGACATCCCGCGAAATTCCGTCTTACTTTTTAATATCGAACTCATTGATGTACAGTAAATAATGCTTAAATGCTTAAATGATGTAATGCGATAATGTAATGAATGAATTATCTCATTTTATTCATTTAAAATTCATTCATTCTCATTTAAGCATTGAGGCATTTCATCATTTAAGCATTGTTTATGCGACCAAAAGAGAATGAATACGCACCCTATTATCACACTTATATCAGCAAAGTGCCGGATGGAGAGGTGTTGACTAATCTTCGTCATATCCATCACGAAACACAGGAATTGATTGCCAATTTACCGGAAAAAAAAGGGGATTATCGTTATGCCGATGGTAAATGGACGGTCAAAGAAGTCTTGATGCACTTGATTGATACCGAGCAGGTGATGGCTTATCGTGCTTTGCGCGTAGCACGAAATGATAAAACACCGATGCCGGGTTTTGACCAGAATTTATTTGCCGAAAATATTGATGTATCAGGCAGGACTTTGAAGAGTTTGGCAGAGGAATATGCAATTACACGCGACCTGACACATGTGATGTTTCGCCACTTTCCGCCCGAAATATTTGAACGGATGGGAACGGCAAGTGACAATCCGATTTCGGTACGCGGATTGGCTTATATTATCATGGGACATGAAATTCATCATCGTAAGGTCTTGATAGAGAAATATTTGTAACAGGCTTTAGGCTATCAGTTCATAGTTGCCAGTTCATAGTTCATAGTTTTTTACAATTCATTGAATAACATCCCGATAGCTATACGGGATTGTAAATTACTGATTATCAAAGTTGAGCAAACTTAAACGGGTAGCCACAAGTTTTAGTCTCCACGTCCGCTCTACCGTCCACCGTTAAAATATGTCATTATACCTGAATGATTCTTTGAATTTTGTGTCGAAAATGACACCGCGCCGCGCTTGGAATGTTGCGAAGGTGGTATCGTCGTTTTATCTGACCAAATGGCGCAAAAAACCCGTGCAATGGGGCATGCCCTTTACGATTTCATTCGAACCGACGACTGCCTGCAACCTGCGTTGCCCGGAATGTCCGAGTGGATTGCGTGCCTTTACACGACCTACGGGCAATCTGCGTGAGAATTTTTTCCAAGAAACAATTGATGAACTGCATAAAGACCTCCTCTACTTGATTTTTTATTTTCAAGGCGAACCGTATATCAATCCCAAATTTTTGGATATGGTGAAATATGCCCACGATAAAGGCATTTACACGATTACCTCCACGAATGCACATTTTTTGAATGATGAAAATGCGCGAAAAACCATAGAATCGGGATTGGATAGGATGATTATTTCGGTAGATGGCACTACGCAGGAAGTATACGAGCAATATCGCAAAGCCGGAAAACTCGACAATGTACTCGAAGGCGCGAAAAATATGGTCAAATGGAAGAAAAAACTTAAATCCAAGACACCACATTTAATTTTTCAATTCCTTGTTGTGAAGCCCAATGAGCATCAAATCCCCGAAGTCTACCGCCTTGCCGAAGAAATCGGTATTGATGAAGTAAAGCTAAAAACCGCCCAAATCTACGACTACGAAAATGGCAACCCACTCATCCCCACGATAGATAAATACGCCCGCTATGCCGAAAAAGAAGATGGCACTTGGCAGGTCAAAAACGAACTACTCAATCACTGCTGGAAACTCTGGCATTCCTGTGTCATCACATGGGATGGCATGGTTGTCCCTTGCTGCTTCGATAAGGACGCTACTCACCGACTCGGCGACCTGAAACAAACGGATTTTAAAACCTTGTGGCACGGAAAAGACTACCAAAGCTTCCGCCGGATGCTGCTGCAAGGACGCGATAAGATTGATATTTGTACGAATTGTACGGAGGGCTGTACGGTGTGGGTGTCCTGAGCAAAATTTTTCTCCATTAGAATTGAATGTGAATGGCTATTAGTTCATAGCTCATAGTGCATAGTTTCCTAATATCCTAATTCCCTAATATCCAAAGTTTGGGAATGTGAATACCTTATTTTTTGTAAAAATTAAATTTAAATATATTATTACTTTACATGAGAAAATTTTAAAATCGTAATGTAAGCCACTAATGCACTAATTATTTCAAGGGAATTATCAATAAATTCGTAAAAAAATTAGTGCATTAGTGGCAAAAACAAGTATTACATTATCAGAAATAATTCTTTTCATGTAGAGTAATATTTTATAAATAATAAATTAATTTCATAATTATAAATTCCCAATTTGGCGAACATATTATATTTTTCGGCTACTTGTTTAAGTTTGCTCAATTCTGATAATCAGTAATTTACAAAATATTGTCATTCAATGAATTGTAAAAAACTATGAACTATGAACTGGCAACTATGAACTAATAGCCTATTTTTCTTCTCTCAAAATCAGAATAAAGTTATTTTTAGCTATTTTTTCACAAAATTCGTGCATAACCTTCATATGTATAGGATTTTTTAAGGAAAAACTACGAAAAAAGAAGCAGTTATATTAATAACTAATTAAAAGGCAATATATTTACTGCGCCTTTCCAAAATATCTAATTCAAGTTGCGGAAGACTTGAAAGATTCCAAGTACCAAATTCCAATTTCAACGTGTTTTAAGTGATATTTATTGAAATTTAGAATTTACTCAAGTCTACAACTTGAGTTATCATAATTATATATAACAAATACATTTTTACATGAACAAAATTACTTTTAGCCTAGTGCTATTTATTTTTTCCTGCATCAACCCGGCATTTTCCCAACAATCCGGCTCGCTGGCTGAAAAAATGGCAGCAAATGGCATCAGTACTGCAATCGAAAACCCACATCGTTGTGGTACAGATGAACGCCATGAGCTAATGATGCAAGACCCCGAATTTGCAAATGCTTATAATCTACAAAGGGAACGCGCACATCAGGCGATAGAAAATAAAAGCCTTCCCGCTTGTACCAATCCTATCATTTTCCCGGTGGTAATCCACTTTACCCCTACCAATGTACCCACTCAGTGCATGATAGATGCCACAATTGCACAGATAGACCAATTGAATCTCGACTTTGCGGGTTGTAATTCCAATGCAGGGCTTTTCTGTGATTGGATTGAAGCCGGATGCGACAATTTTGGTGGTACAGCAGGTGGCGATGCCAAAGATGTTGACGGCAGTTGCTTTCAGTTTTGCTTGGCAGACCAAAACCTGCCTAATGACAATAACCTCATTCCGGGAGGACTTGCAATTACCACAGGTTATAGTGTAGATAATCAAAATGCACCTGCAATGTGGAATGGCTACCTCAATGTATATGTAGGTAATATAGGTGGCGGTGTTTTAGGTTTTGTAAACTTCCTCGGCGGGGCAGGTAATACGAATACCAGCCTAGGCTCTTCTGTATTGATGAGTGCTTTTGGTGGTCAAGGTTTTGCAGGTTGTAATGGTGTTGGAACAGGTGCGCCTTTCGATGGTGGTGCTACACTGACGCATGAGATTGGTCACTGGTTTGGCTTGGACCATACATTTAGTGATAATGTGACAGATACCCCACCACAAAACCAACCAAACTTCGGATGTGTTACCATCAATACGGGTAATTGTACAAGTTCAGTAGGCCCTGATTATGGTGCCAATTTTATGGATTATGTTGATGACGATTGCATGTTCATGTTTACCGAAGACCAGATAACGATTATGCAAAATACCGTTGCACCACAAAATCAGTGGGCAACAAATAGTATGTCTTGTACGATTACTTATCCCACTTGTGCACAGCAAGGGCTATGTACCGTAGTATGCCCCACTACGGTAAGCGCACCATACAGTGCTACGGAAGATATTTGTATTATTTCAGGCTCAACTTATAATCTGCCAACTGATTTTAGTACAGTTTCATTGGATGAAGGCGGTTCGGCTACCTTCACATGGAGTACAGGTGCTTATATGAGTGCGGGAGGTTCGGCTGTGACGGGTTCGGCAATTACATTGCCTACTCCGACTACTTGTGCGCCGATAGTAGAAACCTTTTATTTGAATACCGGATGTTCGGACGGTAGTATTCAGGAAATCAATGCCGGAACATTGGTCTTAACCGTTTATCCTGACCCGACTCAATTTGCACCTGCTGATTTGGTCACATTCACCGATGGCACTTGTGGCGGACCTGCTTTTACAGTCTCACCGGACTGTGCTTCATTTATAACAGTGACACAAAACGGCGGTCCGGCTTTCCCCGTAACTTCGGGTGCCGGTGCGGTTGATTATGATGTTGCTTTGAATTATCCGGTAGAATGTTGTTGTCCTGCAACGGCTAGTTCCGAAACACAATCCAGCACTGCTACTGTTACCATCCCTGACGGCGGAGGTGTTGCCAATCAAGGTTGTACAACAGTCACTATCAATTCCGGCGACCCGGTAACAGGTGCTACCGTAGACCTCGACATCACACATACATGGATAGGAGACTTGGTGATTACGCTCACCAGTCCGGCAGGAACAACAATTACATTGGGCGACCAACCCGGTGTTCCCGGTAGCCAATTTGGATGTGCCGGCAATGATATAAGTGTCACTTTCGACGATGCAGCAAGCAATACTGCAGCGGCTTTTGAAAATGCCTGTGCCAATGCACCCGCTATTTCAGGAGCATATCAGCCTGTTGACCCCTTATCTTCATTTGCGGGAGAGAGTGCAGCCGGTACATGGACTATTTGTGCATATGATAATGTAAATCAAGACGGTGGCTCTATCACCAACTTCGGACTTACGGTGGATACCGAAGTACCTTGTACTGCCCCTGTTGATTGTGCATTTGTAGGTACTGCAAATTACAACTGTTCGGGAACAGCCTGCGCTTCAGTAGATTTAGATATTCTTTTCGATGGCTTCCCATCACAAACAAGCTGGGAAATATTGGATAACAATGGAGCAGTAGTTGCCTCTTCAGGCGGTACTTATAGCGGAACTTCCGGCAATAGCACCGTTACCGAATCATCTTGTTTGTTTGACGGTTGTTATACCCTCAACTTCAATGATGCCACAGGAAATGGGCTGTGTCCTTTCCGCGCAACTGCTTCCAGTCTCGGTACATTTATCACACCGGGTACTATCATTCAGCCGGGTACGATTGTAGCGACACTTGGTACAATAGTTAGTCCGGGCTTGTGTGGCAATTTCGCATTGACCGATGCCAACGGGACTACACTCGCTTCCGGTGGCGGTTCATTTGGTAGCCTTTCCTCACAACAATTCTGTTTGAGTGGCGGACTTGCCAACCTATGGGGCGGAGAGGATAGTAATGCGTATCAGAGAAGAAGTGAGGCGAATGGATTGAATGTATTCCCGACTTTGGCTAAAGACAATTTATCTGTTCAGTATTCATCACAAACTACAGAACCGATACAAGTGAATATCGTTGATATTAATGGTCAAATCATTCGACAATATGAGCAGCGCACACCACTGACGCAACTCAATATAAGCGATTTATCCGCAGGCATTTATTTCGTTCAAATGCTCGCTAATGATACTGTTTTGGTTGAAAAATTTGTGAAACAATAAATTCATAAAAAATACATGCGAAACAGGGCTTGTGTAAAAAGATTTTTTGCACAAGCCCTTTTTGGAACGCGGCATAAATAAGTTTATCTCTTGGATAGCTTGTTTTTGCCGCGTTCTTTTGTTTTTTATACGACAATATATTATTGAGAATACTCTTAACTTACTCTTAACTTATCAATTTATTTATCATGGTTAAATGCGGAGCTGTGTTGAATGTAAAATAATAAACTGACGTTTCTGTTAAATCTTTTTCGACTTATTAAATATTCCGAATGAGGTCATTTTTCTTATTGAAATTCAAAGTAGAATTTAGTTTTTAAATTATTTTTAATAAAATATTAATTTAAAATTGTTTATTATTAATTAAAAATCAATAAAATAAGAAACGTCTCGCGTTCATTTACGTTATACAAATTTACATTTTACAACTTGTCCCGACGAATGACGGGATTTATTATTTTATATTTTACATTTAAAAAAAGTGTCAACTGTAATTCTAAACATGCCGAAATTCGCCTTGCAATTCGCATATAACATTTACCCTATTTTCGTCGAATACTACCCTAAATACTATATTTCAATAAAATATCAAACAACAAATATGTCTGGATTTAGTCCATAATATTTATACAGGATGTTCTCATTGGTCTACAACTTGCTCGAATTATTTTTGAGGCAAACACTATTTTGAATTCAACTCGCCCAAAACGGTAATCCAAATTAAATTCTGTTTATCTTTTTAAAAGATACTCAATTTCCATCAAATTGCCATTTTTTGCAAGAAACATATCGCAAATGTCACTAAATTGCAAAATCGTGTCTTAACGAACAAAAGAAATCTTACATTTGCAGAGTTTTTTGAATAACCGGACTTTGGATATTGGAGATTTGTACATGCGTCATTTCCTTTGAGACTGTTCAGATTTATCAAAATAATTGATTCCCAATCATTTTTACAATAAACACATTTCTCAGCATGAAGAAAATTACTTTTTACCTAGTATTATTGCTATTCTGTTTTAGCGGTAATGTTTTTTCCCAATCCAATTTTTCTACTATTCCTTCAAAATCACAAATAGTCAAATCCTCAACACTTGAGCAATTTCCTAATTTTGCAGATGCGGCAATTGCCAACGACAGCAGGTGTGGTACAGTACCTGCGGTAAAGTATCGTGTTGCCAATGACCCTCTATATGCTCAATATTACAACGCAACACGTCAAATACCCAAATTAAAAAGTCAGTCCACCATTATTTGTAATGCAAGTAATACGACTCGCATTCCTGTCGCTTTTCACTTCGATGAAGTTTTTGACTGCGGTGATGTCAACTGCATTATCAATGAAGTTAATGACCAAATGGACGCCATGAGAATTGGGTTCGGAAACAACACCGGTACACCACAAGAGGCGGCTTGTCCGGCAGCTTATCAAGATAATAATGGCAACAGCGTTGCTTCTACCGGGACTTGTATTGAGTTTTATATGCCGATACCACCGGCTGCTACCGGATTGGATGCCTGTGATTTACCTATCACAGTCGGACAATTCAACGGTGGTTTGAATGGTGGTGGTAATGGTGCAGGTGCGGCTTGGGCAGGTATCCTCAATATATTTATTACCAACAACCAATGTCTCGGTGTTGCCGACGGTATTCCGGGCAATGCAAACGGCGACGGTGTGACGGTTTGCCGACAAGCTTTCGGCGGTTTTGGCGGTCCATCCGGTGCTTGCCAGCTAGATACCGACAATACTTATGGCTTGGGAGCTACTTTGATACACGAAATTGGTCATTATCTTGGCTTATTCCACACACACCATGATTCTTTTAATCCTCAATGTGTAGATAATGATACAAATGCTCCCGGTCCTTTCAACGTGAATGACACTCCTATACAGCAATTTGACTCCACCGGAGAATGTCCCAACGGATGTGCAGCCGGTTGTACAGGTACGCCCGAACCTATTGCCAACTTCATGGCTTATACAGACGATGCTTGTATGTCCATGTTTACCGAAGATCAGGCACAGGTGATGAACTACTGGGCAGACCAATTATTCGGAAACAGCAATTTGCCCGATGCCGACCCCAATGGAAGTATCAATACAGCTTGCGGCAATGTATGTAATGTAGTATGCCCCGCAAGCGTCAATACTCAGTATGCAGGTGGTGCGGATGTATGTGCAGGTGTAAACTCTTATACTTTACCAAGTTCTTTTGATGCTTCGACTCCTACGACCAATACATCTTTGGTACTTGATGTAGCACTGTCAGCAACCTTCGAATGGAGTACAGGCAACTTCATCAGTGCAGGTGGTACACCGATAGCTAATACTATCAACCTAAGCAGTCCGGGTGGCTGCGACCCCGCAACACAAGTTTACTACCTCAATGTAGCTTGCAGCGATGGTAGTATTGCAGAAATTGACGGTGGTGTTTTTGCCTTGAATGTATATCCTGACCCGGCTCAATTTACAGCAGCCGACCTCGTGACAATCAGTGGCGAAAATACTTGTAATGAACCCAACTTGACAGCAAATTGTGCAGGTGTCACCATCACAGCCGATGCTGCCAACCCGACTTTCCCCGTAGCCAACGGGCAGAGTGGTACGGCAAATTATACGATTGCTTATGTAGCACCGGCAGGTACGCCCAACTGCTGTGTAGCCGATGGAGGCGAAGGTCAGGAACTCGTTACCAACGGTGATTTTGAAGCCGGTACTACGGGCTGGACAGAGGTAGAAGAAGTACCTACGGGTACACCTAATCCTAATCCATTTGGCATCATCGGCGTTTCGAATAGCCTGATAAATGGCACTAATGATGCTTGGTTTGGCGGATGGGGCGGTACTTCTACCCTTACGATTTCTCAAAATATCACTATACCACCTACTTGTGGTCAAGCCAACTTGACCTTTGACTTTTTGATGTCTTGCGCCGGCGATGCAGGGATTTCATTGGATGTCGCTATCAATGGTGTGGTATTAGGCACACTTACATGTACCGATGGTGTCAACGCTTCTATCCAGTCTTTCGACCTGATAGCAGCCGGAGCAGCCACCGGAAATGTTACACTCAGTTTTATCGGAATTGAGGACGGTACAGGTACCAATGCACCCGATATTTTTATCGATAATGTCAGTATTATTACTGCTGACTGTGCTACACCGGTATCTTGTGAAATCCCCGTAACGGCAGATTTCGCTTGTTCAGGAACAGCCTGCGCTCCTGTGGATTTGGATATTCTTTTCGACGGCTTCCCATCACAAACAAGCTGGGAGATATTGGATGCCGGTGGAGCAGTAGTCGCATCTTCAGGCGGTACTTATAGCGGAACTAACGGCAATACCACTGTTAGCGAATCATCTTGTCTGTTTGATGGTTGTTATACCCTCAATTTCAATGATGCCATAGGCAATGGGCTGTGTCCTTTCCGTGCAACTGCTTCCAGTCTCGGTACATTTATCACACCGGGTACTATCATTCAGCCGGGTACGATTGTGGCTACACTTGGTACGGTAGTTGCTCCAGGCTTGTGTGGCAATTTCGCATTGACCGATGCCAACGGAACTACACTCGCTTCCGGTGGCGGTTCATTTGGTAGTCTTTCCTCGCAGCAATTCTGTTTGAGTGGCGGACTTGCGAACCTATGGGGCGGAGAGGATAGCAATGCGTATCAGAGACGCAATGAGTCTACCGGATTGAATGTATTCCCGACTTTGGCTAAAGACAATTTATCGGTTCAGTATTTATCACAAACTATAGAACCGATACAAATTAATATCCTAGATGTTAATGGTCAAATTGTTCAAAGACATCAGCCAAGTACATCGCAAATCCAACTAAATGTCAGCAATTTGGATGCAGGTATTTACTTTGTACATGTAGTAGCTGACGGGGAAGTACTTGTTCAGAAATTCATAAAATATTAAGTAACGAGCAAATAATAAATTCCGCATTTCGACGAGCTTATTTTGTTCTTAGTTTTCTTCTTGAAAGCGGGAGTTTATCGGGATAAATGACTGTTTTCGAGGAGGAAAATAAGGACAAAAGAAGCCGTCCAAATGCGGGAGTTATTATTTACTCGTTACTAAATACATTTTTTATAAAAAGGACTCACAATCCGGTGAGTCCTTTTTACTTTTTTTTCATCACATTCATCTAATTTTATTGGACTTTGAAAATTAGGTAACTGTTAAATTAAGAAATCAGGCTAACCAAGACATAATTTTTTATTTATCAGTAAAATAAAAATTATAATAAAATTAATTTAAAATAAAAAGAAGAATGAAATAAATAAAATATTTTACTCACAAAAACAAGTATTTTTATATTCAAAATAAATAAAATATCGCAAGTAATTTGTTTTAAAAATACTAAAAAATCACATCTATTCAGCGCACTCGCGAAGCGATATTTTGGCTACCTGTCTCAGTTTGCCCAATATTGATAATTAGTAATTTACACTGTGAACGGCATAAATTTTGGAAAGCTGTAATGACTGCTTTAGCTGTCAATTGTATTATTATTCTAATTTTTAATTAACTTAAAAACAATAATATACAAATATTTTTTCAACTCACTTGACAGCTAAAGCAGTCATTACGGGTTCATTCAGAAAACTAATATTTTCTGAAATTTACCCCGTTCACAGTATACAATCCCATATAGCTATCGGGATACAATTCAATTAATTGTAAAAAAACTGTGAACTATGAACTAATAGCCGATATTTCCTGTAAACACATTACAACAATTTATCAAACAAATAAATTTCAAAACTATTATGACTACTTTTCACCTACTAAGATTTCCATTAATCTTAATTACAATTTTTTTCTGCCAATGTCTTTATGGACAACATGCTATATTTGACTTGGTAGACCAAAATCTAACTGAAATCCAAAAAACCAACACTTATGCTCCATTGCTCGAAGTAGAGGCTGATAGAGTTTCAATTCCTAAGAATGTATTGACCAAAGCACAAGTATTCGAACTTGACCAAACAACAGTCCAATCCATTCGGAACAATAATCCGAAACACCTTCGGATAAACATTCCGATAGAAGGGCAAATGACTGAATTACAGTTAGTTAAAGCGCAAATATTCGGACCTGATTTTCAAGCTGAATTATCTTCCAATCCGGGTGTTGCGGTTGATATAGACCGGGGAAACCACTACTGGGGGATTGTCGGGAATGAATCTGAAAGCCTTGTTTCTTTTTCTTTTTATAATGAAGAAATTATAGCTTCGATAAGTTTTGACGGACAACAATACACACTCGGCGAAATGAAAAATACCGACTATCATGTATTGTACAATTCGCAAGATTTGAAGCATAATTCGGATTTTTCATGTGATGCGATACTTCCGCCCGGACAAAAAATGTCTACTGAACTGATGCCTGTCCAAAAATCAGCCGTAGATAATTGCTTGGGGATTCACATAGAAGCAGACTATTCTTTTTACCTCTCTGCGAGTTCAAATGTCAATACTGCTACCAGCTACATAACGGCAGTATTCGCCCAATCAGCCATATTATATGCCAATGAAAGTATTTCAGTCTATCTCAGTTTTCTTAATGTATGGAATACGCCTTCGCCATTTGGTGCAGGTACAGAATTGGACGACCTGATGGCGCAAGGCTATGGCACTAGCAATGGCACTCTCGTACACCTTATACATACCAATGGTGCCGGTGGCGTAGCCTATGTCAATGTTTTGTGCAACAACAGCTTCAATGTTGGTGTCAGTGGCTTTATAGGAGGCTTCCAAAATGTGCCGACTTACTCATGGGATGTGGAGGTTTTTACACACGAAATCGGACACAATCTTGGCTCTCCACACACACATGCCTGTGCATGGAACGGCAATAATACAGCTATTGACGGCTGCGGACCTGCTTCGGGCAATGATGAGGGTTGCGACCCGGGACTCCCTGCTTCCGGTACGATTATGAGTTATTGTCACTTGGTAAATGGAGTGGGAATTGACTTCAATCTTGGTTTTGGTACACAGCCCGGCAACCTTATCCGAAATCGGGTAGCCAATGCCTCTTGTCTTGATGTTTGTGCGGCTTGCGACGATAGCCTTCAAAATGGCGATGAGTCAGGGGTTGACTGTGGTGGTGCCAACTGTCAGGCTTGCCCCTGTGCAAGCGGTACGGGTGTTTCGCTGATTATGAATACCGACAATTTTGTGAGTGAAACAACTTGGGAATTTGCAGACCTCTCCGGCAATGTTGTTGCCTCCGGCGGTCCTTACCCCGATGGTGTCAAAACCATCATAGAGCCGGTTTGTCTGCCTCCGGGATGTTATGATTTTACGATATACGATTCTTATGGCGATGGATTATTTGATGGCAATACGACAGGAGATTATACCGTCATTGATGATGCAGGCAATGTATTTGCTTCGGGTGTCGGTAATTTTGGCGCACAAGAAACGAGCAATTTTTGTACAAGTACTGCCTGTGCCGGTGTAGATTTGAATATAAACTTTGATGGATTTCCCACACAAACGACTTGGGATATTGAAGATACAAATGGCAATGTAGTTGCTTCGGGCAATGGCAACGGACAAAACGGCAATAGCAATACTAGCGAAAATACTTGCTTGCCGGATGGTTGTTATACCTTAAATTTTTACGATAGTATCAATAATGGTATGTGTCCTTTCCGGTCAACTGCTACGAGTAGCGGTACATTCATCACGTCGGGTACGATTATCACACCGGGTACTTTGGTAGCTACTTTGGGTACAGTTGTTGCGCCGGGCTTGTGCGGAAATTACACGCTGACCGATGCCAACGGTGCTGTACTGGCATCCGGCGGTGGTGGTTTTGGAGCGCAACAAAGTCGTTCATTCTGTTTGAGTGGCGGAACTGCCTCTTTATGGAACGAAGAAAATAACAGTGCTTACCAAAGACGCAATGAGTCTACGGGATTGAATGTATTCCCGACTTTGGCTAAAGACAATTTATCCGTTCAATATTTATCAGAAACTAGCGAGCCAATACAAATTAATATCGTGGATATCAATGGTCAAATCATTCAACAATATGAGCAAAGTATCCCCCAAATGCAAATCAATGTGAGTGATTTACCGACAGGTATTTATTTCATTCAGATGATAACAAACGACAGTATTTTGGTTGAAAAATTTGTGAAAAAATAATTTATCGTACTTACTGTTTAAAATATATTTCGCTGACAGGCTTGCTCTTTGAGCAAGCCTGTTTTATTTTTTACATCCCAATTTTTCAATGTCTTCGCCAAATTTTGAATGACAAATGAATTTAAATGTTACTTTGTTTTTTACTGATAAATATTAATTAATAAATTAAATATTTTTTATCATTCAAAATTTTTCAATCAAAATTCAAAATTGGCGAACACATAGTAATTTTCGCATTATAATTATTTTTATTTAAATAATAAATTGATTTTAAAATAATTATAAATTATAATATTTTTTTAATTAAAAATAAATTTAATGTCATTAAAAATTACAATAAAAAGCGTGGCTTACATGTCACAGTAAAGAAAAATTACATGTATTTCCATTGAATGAAAATATAAAATTACTGCTTTATTGACTGGACTTTGGGCATTTTGGAAATTAGTCTCGGCTCAGCCGAGAGGGAAATTAGGCTTATTTTAGTAAGGTTTTCCGAATTTCCCAACATCCAGTCTAGTAAGAGTATATCGCCTCCAAACATTATCAAACACGTAAAATTAAAGCAGTAATGACTACACACCTTATTAGGCTAATTATATGCCTTTTCTTCCTCCTTAATTTCCAATTTACCTATGCACAAAATGCTATCCGTGAAAGAATCAATCAAAATTTGAATCAAATCACACTAACCCAACAAAGAACACCTTTGCAGGAAGTCAATGAAAGTCTTCTACAAATACCCATTCAAACCACAGCACTCAGCCAAAGGCGAATCCTCCAAATCAACTCTACACAAGTACAAAGCATCATCAATAATAACAGTGAATATCTGCGAATGTCCGTTCCGGTTCGGGGGCAGGATATTGAATTATTATTGCACAAAGCGAATATTTTCACCAATGAATTTCGCGCCGAACTTAGCTCCAATCCGAATGAAAATTTGAGCATTGATAAAGGATTGCATTACTGGGGCATCGTAGCAGATGAACCTAACAGCCTCGTCACTATTTCATTTTTAGGCGACGAAATAGCAGGAGGCATCCATTATAATGGCGAACAAATGTCACTTGCCAAACTCCGCAACAGCAATTATCATGTTTTATTTGAAAATAAAGATTTCGACCACACACTTGATTTTAATTGTCAGGCTTTGCCGATAGATGAGGCTCAATTGCCTTCTGATATTAGTAGATTTGAGTCGGCAAGCGCACTCAATTGTATTGGAATACATGTTGAGGTAGACAGGTCTTTTTATCTAGACCAAGGCAGTAGCCTTACGAATGTTACCAATTATGTCAATGCTCTTTTTGGTCAGGTAGCTGCTTTGTATGCCAATGAAAGTATTCAGGTAGCCATTAGTTTTCTTAGGATTTGGGATACACCCGACCCTTATAATCCGGGAAATGAACTCAGCGACCTCACCAATCAAGGCTATGGTATGAGCAATGGAAATCTCGTACACCTTTTGCACTCCGATGGTAGCGGCGGAGTAGCCTATGTTGATGCGCTGTGTAGTAGTTCATTCAATACCGGAGTGAGCAATATTTTCGGAACATTCAATAATGTCCCGACCTACTCTTGGGATGTAGAAGTGGTCACACACGAACTTGGTCACAATTTCGGCTCGCCACACACCCACGCCTGTGCATGGAATGGCAACAACACCGCTATTGATGGCTGCGGACCTGCCTCCGGCAATGGTGAAGGCTGCAATGGTCCCATCCCTGCATTTGGTACGATTATGAGCTACTGCCACTTGGTCAATGGGTCGGGGATTGATTTTAACTTGGGATTTGGACAGCAACCCGGCGATTTGATTCGGAGTATTGTTGCCAATAAAAATTGTCAGGATTTTTGCACCATCGTATGCCCTACGGAAGTCACAACAGCTTATAGTCAAACAGAAGATTTGTGTGCGGCACTTGGAACTTACACATTACCAAGCTCATATACCGGACTCGTATTGGATAATGGCTCTGCTGCCACCTACCAATGGAGTAGCGGCAATTACATCAGTGCAGGCGGTACAGCCATCAATGGCACGACTTATGCGCTGACCAATCCCCCTGATTGTGCGCCCCTTATTGAGCGTATTTATCTCAATGTCGGCTGTTCCACAGGTGGTTTGAATGATATAAATGCAGGTATTTTGACCTTAAATATCTATCCCGACCCCACACAATTTGCAGTAACTGATTTAGTAACATTTACGAATGGTTCCTGTGATGCGCCTACTTGGACGGTGACAGCCGGTTGTGAGGCTTATGTAAGCGTTGCTCAAAATGGCGGTCCTACCTTTCCCGTTGCTTTCGGTGCTTCCGGCACAGTTGATTATGATGTGACACTGACTTATCCTTTAGAATGTTGTAGCGTACCGGGCGGCGATATTATCCTAACCGGAACTACCGGCTCCACTACACTAAACACTTCTAATGATTCACAAGCCTGCCAGAGTGGTACTCAACCTTCTATATGGGAAATTCCTTTCACGATACCAAGCGCACAAAGTGCCACTACGGTCAATACAACAGGTTTGGGCAGTATCACAGAAGTTTGTCTGGATATTACTTTGAATAATACGGATGCGGTCATTTTATCATTGGATAGCCCCGATTGTGGTGCTTACGAATGGGAAGATTTATGGATAGGTTCTGCCTTTGCCACCGGTGGCAATACCGGACCGATAAGCGTCTGCTTTACACCCTCTGCGTCCAATGGTTCATTTGACGGCACATTTGATGGTGACGGTAATCCTAATGGAAATGGCTCATTCAGCACTTGCGGCATCAATTCCAATCAATGGGTACTTTATATCGCTGATTATAATTGTTATTTAGGTGGCAGCACAGGCGGTAGTATCAATTCTGCCAGTGTCAGTTTCAATGACGGTACAGAAGTCGGACAACCCGGTTTGTGTGAATTTACGGCTACTGCCACTTACAATTGTGCAGGATGTACAGATTGTGACGACCCGACATGTACCACTACACAAGTCTGCGATGATAACGACCCTTGTACTGAAGATGATGTACAAACCGTTCTATCCACAGGAGACATTTGTGTACCATGTGCAGGAACGGCAATTGCAACATGTTCAGGTACAACTAGCGTACAAGCATGTGATGATAACGACCCATGCACTGAAAATGATGTACAGACAGTTGATGATTGCGATGGCTCAATTTGTGTACCATGTGCGGGAACGGCAATTGCCTCATGTTCAGGTACAACTAGCGTACAAGCCTGTGACGATAATGACCCTTGCACTGAAAACGATGTACAAACAGTTGATGATTGCGATGGCTCTATTTGCGTACCATGTGTGGGAATAGCAATTGACTCATGTTCAGGCGCAACTAGCGTACAAGCCTGTGACGATAACGACCCATGTACTGATAATGATGTACAAACAATTGATGATTGTGATGGCTCTATTTGCGTACCATGTGCAGGAACAGCAATAGCTACATGTTCAGGTACAACTAGCGTACAAGCCTGTGACGATAATGACCCTTGCACTGAAAACGATGTACAAACAGTTGATGATTGCGACGGCTCAATTTGTGTACCATGTGCGGGAGTCCAAACGACTTGCTCGCAAATGATAACACAAGCCTGCGACGACAACAATGACTGCACAGTTAATGATGTAGAAATAGTTGATGTCTGCACCGGGGCTGTCTGTGTACCATGTTCGGGGGCTTCCGATGCATCAAGCTGTTGTGCCGATGTCAATCTTGATATTAATTTTGATGGCTTCCCAATGCAAACCTCTTGGGATATTACAGACGATAATGGCAATATAATGGCATCCGGCGGTTCGTATAACGGTCCGGGCTTTAGTTCCAACCTTAATCTCACCCCTGCCGCTTGTTTGCCGGATGGTTGTTATACCTTAAATTTCTATGATAGTGCCAATAATGGTATGTGTCCTTTCCGGTCAACTGCCTCCAGCTTAGGTACATTTATCACACCGGGTACTGTGATTCAGCCGGGTACTATTGTGGCGACACTTGGTACGGTAACGAGTCCGGGCTTGTGCGGAAATTACACCATGACCGATGCAGATGGTACTGTACTCGCATCCGGTGGTGGTCGTTTTGGAGCGCAAGAAAGCAATACCTTCTGCTTGTCCGGTGGAATTGCTACCCTATGGCACGAAGAAGATAATAGCGCATACCAAAGACAACATGAAGAAAATGAGGCTGAAAATTTGCAGGTATTCCCTACTTTAGCGAAAAATAGCTTGTTTATTTATACGTCAGAAATGATACAAGGACAGATTAATATCCTAGACATCAAGGGTCAAATCATTCAACAATACGAGCAGACTACAACACAAATGCAAGTCAATGTGAGCGATTTACCCGCAGGTATTTATTTCGTTCAAATGATGGCGAATGATGGTATTTTGGTTGAAAAATTTGTAAAAAAATAAGTATAAAAAATATCTTATGAATGATAAAACGGGCTTGCTCTTTGAGTAAGCCCGTTTTTTTGATTAGATGCACTCCTCTGACGAGTTTTCATTTAAGGGAACTCCGTAATGACTGCTTTACAAGCTGACCGCGAATACCGTACCGACGACTTTACAGGCTGACCGGGAACTCGTACAGGCGATTTCAATCGCCATGTTTAGTATAATTTTTATTTATAATTTACCGTAAATAAATGTTATACGAATTTTATTTATTTTTCACATGGCGAATGAATTCGCCTGTACAGTATTCGCGGTCAGCCTGTTTAGCCGTCGCGTGAAATAAAAGTATATTTATAAATTATTTTATTTTAATAATTTAAAAATTAAAACAAAATTTACCTGACGGCTAAAGTCGTCATTACAGTGTTTCCGGTCAGCCTGTAAAGCAGTCATTACGGGTTCATTTGGAAAACTGATATTTTCCGAAATTTACACTTAAAATAAAAAATATTGCCTATCCGCCGCACCTCATTGATTACTTTGATTTGGGGACATTTAAAGCGTGTTTGATTTTTTTTTAATATATTTAACACTAGTTAAAAACTTGCTTTCTTTGGACATTTAACAAAATAATATGTATGTTTGCAATACGAAATGAAACCCTAGTCAGACACTATTTATTTTTTTACAAAAATGGACTTAATTCTGAAATTAAAACATTCTAACTATCTATTGTTCTCTTGGGAACTTGCAAATAATAATTTATACTGTTTTGACAATTATTTTGAGTCAAATCAAGGTATGAAAATAGGCGTTTATCCGGATAAATAACTGTTTTCAAAACGCAGAATAGGCTTAAAAGAAGCCCTTAAAGTGTTATAAATTATTCTTTGCATATTCTTAAAGCATATATCTATTTGAAAATTTTGGTTCTACTGAGATAAGGGTATTTTTAAATTATTTTATAATAAAAAATATTTATAAATAATTAATAAATAATAAAATACAATTGAAAAATGACTATATTTCAGTGCGACCAATTTGGGCTGTATTTCCTATTTGAATTTATAGAACACAAAATTTACGCACAAAATATAACTCTGAAAGAGTTGGATAAAAATTAAATATTGATTTCTATAGAGCTTTCAAATGTTCGAATAATTTGCCTTTTCTAAGAGAAAAAAATCAAACCCGCTTTGCTGCAAAATTTTAGCGAAAAGTCCAATTAAATTCGAACAATTATGAATTTTATGTTCTCAATTAAGCAATGTATTTGCCTTGCTATTATCATTCTTTTTTCTCAATTAAGCTACGGACAGCATACAATCAGCAAAAAAATCAATGAAAACCTCACACAAATAAAAGCTACTACCCAGAAAGCCCCCTTACAAGAAGTCACAGAAGATAATCCCGAAATACCCGTTGCAAAATCGGTACTCAATCACAGACAAATTCTCGAACTCAACCCGACACAAATTCAAAGTATCAAAAATAATGATAGCGAATACTTGAGAATGTCTATCCCGATTGAAGGGCAAGATGTTGAATTACAACTATACAAAGCGAATATTTTCACAAACACCTTCCGTGCCGAACTCACTTCTAATCCAAATCAAGATTTGGAAATAGATAAAGGTCTGCACTATCGCGGCATCGTGGCAGACAATCCGGGCAGCATTGCCACCATTTCATTTATAGGTGATGAAATCGCGGGAGGTATCTACTACAATGACAAACAACTCTCACTCACAAAACTTCGTGGCAGCGATTACCACATCTTATTCGAGAATCAAGATTTAAAACACTCATTTGAGATGAGTTGCCAAGCAATACCCATAGAAAATTCGAGGTCGGCATCCCCTATTAGAGAGTCGGTAGAAAGTGCAAGCCGGGTGCTAGATTGTGTCGGGGTGCATGTCGAGGTAGATCAGTCTTTTTATCAAGACCAAGGCAGTGATATCAATGCGACCATCACTTATGTTACGGCTCTTTTTGGGCAAGTAACCGCCATGTTTGCCAATGAGAGTATTCCGGTCGAAATCAGTTTTTTGCGGGTTTGGGATAGCCCCGACCCATATGCACCGGGTAATGAACTCAACGACCTTACCGGTCAAGGTTATGGTACGACCAATGGCAATATCGTACACCTATTGCACGCTCATGGTGGTGGCGGTGTTGCTTACCTGAATGCCTTGTGCGACAATACCTTCAATACAGGAGTCAGCAATATTTTCGGCTTCTTCAATAATATCCCTGCTTATTCTTGGGATGTGTTGGTGGTTACTCACGAAATTGGTCACAACCTCAGTTCGCCTCATACACACGACTGCGTATGGAATGGCAATAATACACAAATAGACGATTGTGGCAATAAGTTTTTTGATGAAGACGGCGACCCTGCTACCCCTCCAAATTCCTGCTACAACAACCTCAACCAAATAATTCCTGCAAATGGCGGTACAGTGATGAGTTACTGTCATTTGATAGGCGGAGTAGGAATTAATCTGGGATTGGGATTCGGACAACAACCCGGAGATGCCATCAGAAACTTTACCGCAAGTCAAAACTGCGGCAACTTTTGCAATGTAGTATGTCCTGCCCAAGTGACAACGCCCTATGCAGGCACTGAAGACATTTGTGCCGGAATTGTAGATTACACATTACCAACATCTTATCCGGGACTTGTATTGGATAATAATACGGCGGCTACTTACAGATGGAGTACCGGAACTTATATCAGTGCAGGTGGTACGCCCATAAACGGCAATACCTACACACTAAGCAACCCGGCAGGCTGCGACCCTGTGATAGAACGCCTCTATCTCAACGCCGGTTGTTTTACGGATGGGCTAAACGATATTGATGCAGGTATTCTGACGCTTAATGTCTATCCCGACCCTGCACAATTTACAGTTGCCGACCTCATAACGGTGAGCAATGAAAATACCTGCAATGAACCACAGATTACATCCAACTGTGCAGGAGTAGGCATAATAGCCGACCCCAACAATCCCACTTTCCCACTTTCCGGTACGCAGAGTGGTACGGCAAATTACACGATAACTTATACGCCACAAGCAGGTGCGCCCGACTGCTGTACCGTAGACCCCAATGGTGAGTTGGTCAGCAATGGAGATTTTGAGGCAGGTACAACAGACTGGATAGAATATGAAGAAGTCCCGACAGGTACAGTAAATCCTAACCCCTTTGGCATCATCGGTGTATCCAATAACGTATTAAATGGTACTAGCGATGCTTGGTTTGGCGGTTGGGGTGGCACATCTTATCTTACCATTTCGCAAGATATTACTATTCCGCCAACTTGCGGTACTGCCGAACTCACCTTCGATTATGGTATGTCCTGTGCCAATGGCGGTATTACCCTATATTTTGCTGTAAATGGGAATATACTCGGCTCAGTAGCATGTGTTGATGGTGTAATAGGCAGCCTTCCGCCATTCGACCTGATTGCCGCAGGCGTGCCTAGCGGAACTCCTGTGACCTTTACTATCATCGGCGACGAAGACGGAACAGGAAGCGACTCACCGGATATATACATTGATAATGTGAGTATTATCACCACCGGATGTGTAGCTCCTCTTATTTGCGAAATTCCGGTATCAGCTACTTATGATTGCCAACAGACTTGTGCAGGCATAGACCTCAATATTAATTTCGACGGCTTCCCTTCCCAAACCTCATGGGAAATCACTGATGCCAATACAGGTGGACTGATGACATCAGGAGGTAGTTACGGTAGTCAGGCGGGCAATTCAAATTTGAGTTTGCCTGATGTGTCTTGTCTGCCCGATGGTTGTTACGAATTAACTTTCTATGATGCCATCAACAACGGTATGTGTCCTTTCCGAAGCACTGCTTCGAGTAGCGGTACATTTGTCACACCGGGTACAGTTATCACACCCGGTACGGTAGTGGCTACGCTAGGTACAGTTGTTGCCCCCGGATTGTGTGGCAATTACTCCCTGACCGACATCAATGGTACGACCTTAGCGTCCGGTGGCGGTGCTTTTGGAAGTTCGCAAAGCAATACTTTTTGCCTGACCGGAGGGGCTGCCTCGCTCTGGCAACCGGACAACAGCAATATAAACGCAAGGCTACAGCCCTCTTTGACAGGATTGAGGATATTCCCGACTTTGACAAATGATAAGCTGTTTATTGAAATGCCGGAAGTAGCACAAGGGCAGCTTAATATTCTAGACATCAACGGTCAAATCATTCAACAATACGAGCAGACTACAACACAAATGCAAATTAATGTGAGCGATTTACCCGCAGGTATTTATTTCGTTCAAATGATGGCGAATGATGGTATTTTAGTTGAAAAATTTGTGAAAAACTAAATATAAGGTATGCTATAAATATAATGCTCAAACTTGCCTTGCATTTTGAAAATGCAAGGCAAGTCGCCATGAATTAGCATTACATCTAAAGGACTACCAAAATATCTTATGACAATAAAACGGGCTTGCTCTTTGAGTAAGCCCGTTTTTTTTGTGTGCCTATTCGACTGATATTTTGTAAATCTATAATACCTCACAAATTTGAGGGGAAAACAAAACACCAAATTAAGGTGGTAAAATGCGGATTTTATTCTTGTTGGATTTAAAAATTACAAATCGAACGCGAGTAATTTATTTATTTTTATTTTTATAAATATTTAAATTTTAAATTAATATAAATTATTTTTAAAAATAATTTACAATTAAGTAGATATAAAAATTGGAAATGTTCGAGTAAAATAAGGAAGTTCGCGCGCTTAGTGGTTCAATAGCATTATATCCATAACACTAGTAAATAAAAAACAGACCTTTTGAATCTGAATTATGTTTTTCATCGTTCTCAAAAAGCTTCTTGAGATGCAGAACAAAGTATGAGTTTTATGGGTTTTAATAGTATTTGGACTTTAGAGCATGTTTAAATTTTTTCTGCCTGATAACCAATATCTTGTGAACTTGACTTCATATCAAATCAGTCACTTATCCCGATAAACTCCTTCTTTGATATTTCGTCAAAACCACAAGCTATTGATTATCAGTTTGAAAAA
>CALCMV010000424.1 GCA_937967535.1 uncultured Saprospiraceae bacterium | reverse complement strand
ATCAAAAATCAAAAATCAAAAATCAAAAATCAAAAATCAAAAATCAAAAATCAAAAATCAAAAATCAAAAATCAAAAATCAAAAATCAAAAATCAAAAATCCTCCCCCCAATCGCGTGGCGTTTCGGGTTGATATTGGATGCGGGTTTGGGCTTTTCGTTTTTCGCGTTCGAGGATGGCACGGGCGAGTACCATATTGACGGGTTGGTCGTGTTCGTCAGAAAAAGCATAGCGCATGGCGGCTTCGTCTACATCCATCGTATACAAGATTTGCATGAGATATTCCAATCGTTTCTCAATCAGATAAGCCACTACATCGGCGAGCAAATCGAGTAATTCCTCCTCCGATTGCGGTGCGGTGGTCACTTCCAATGCGAAGTCATCCACGACCTGTTGAGCCAACATTTGTATGGGAACTTTCATGTGTTCATTTCAAAAATTGATTTGTTTTCAGCAAATTACAACATTTTCAATTTCAATTCAACTATCATTTCACAAAAAATATTACATTTAAGCATTACATCATTTGAGCATTACATCATTTAAGCATTGATACATGTGTGGAAGATATTCATTTGCAGGCTCTAAGGACAAAGTGGAGCGACAACTCGGCATCAAACTGGAAGCAGACCCATCGGCGAATTACAATATTGCACCGACACAGCAAAGCTATGTGATTACGGATGATCAGCCGGAGGTTTTGCAACAATTTCGTTGGGGTTTGATACCTTATTGGGCGCAAAATGCGAAGGCAAGCAAAAACCTCATCAATGCGCGTGCAGAGGGGATTGCGTCCAAGCCTTCATTTCGGATACCTGTGCGGAAGCGGCGATGTTTGGTTGTGGCAGATGGGTTTTATGAATGGCGAAAAACGGGACGCGGTATGGCAAGTACGCCGTATCGTATCGTGATGCACGATGGGGCTTTGCTCTTATTTGCGGGGCTGTGGGATGTATGGCAAAATGAAGAAGGCGAAGATGTGCATAGCTTTGCGATTATCACCACGCGCCCCAATGCCGAAATGACGGCTGTACACAATCGAATGCCCGTTGTTTTGCCCAATCGAGAGTTGCAAAGTCGTTGGTTGAAGGAAAAAGACTTGCTCGAAGCCATCAGGCTACTCAAGCCTTTGGACGATGATATGTTGAAAATATTTCCGGTGTCTACGGAGGTCAATTCCGTTCAAACCAATACGCCCGAATTGTATGATGCAGTGGAACTTCCGCCTACTTTGTTTTAAGAAAACGGTTGATTATACTGTAAATAGGATAAATTTCGGGTAGTGTTGCACATGCTATGCAACGATTTTTTGAATTTCTTAGAAGAAAAAATTACGGCGCATAATTTAATGTCTTTGCCAAATTTTGAATTTTGAATGACAAATGAGTTTAAATTTTACTTTGTTTTTTGCTGATAATTAAAAATCAATAAATTAAATGTTTTTACAATTAAAAGATTTTCATTCAAAATTCATAATTAGCGAACACATTATCACTAAATGTATTTTTTTTATCAAAATAAAAAAAATACGAGCGTCTTTACCTCCATTTTTCAATCCTTCCCAACGCTTTTTCTAAGGTCTCCACCGTATTACACAAAGACAAACGCACATACCGCGCACCATTCTCACCAAAGATAAATCCCGGCGTAATGAACACGCCCGTTGCATGTAGCAATTCATCCAACCACACTTCAATATCTAGGACTTCATCCGGTGCTTTTGCCCATAGAAACATCCCGACTTGCCCTTCTTTCGGTGGACAACCGAGCGCGGTGAGTAGTTTCGCACCAACTATTTTTCGTTTCTTGTAAATAGCATTTAATTCCTCAAACCATGAATCATCCAATTTCAATACCTCTGCCGCCGCCAATTGCAATGCCTTAAACATGCCCGACCCCAGATTGCTGCTGACTTGTTGTGTTGCCTCAATATACGGCCTAGCTCCCGCCAAAAAACCAACGCGCCATCCCGCCATATTATAGCTCTTACTCAATGAGTTAAGCTCTACCGCAACTTCTTTCGCGCCCTCAAAATCAAGGATGCTGATAGGGTTTTCATTCAGGATAAATGCGTATGGATTGTCGTGACAAATGAGGATTTGGTGTTGCTTCGCAAATGCGATTAATGACTCAAAAAATGTCCGCGATGCCCTTGCGCCCGTAGGCATATTTGGGTAATTAATCCACATCATTTTGGTACGAGGCGTGAGTTGCGCTGCGATTTCATTCAAATTTGGCAACCAATTATTTTCTGCTTTCAAATCGTAAGGAATCGTATTTGCCCCCGCCAATTTCGCACAATTCGTATAAGCAGGATAGCCCGGATTCGGCACCAATACGCTATCTCCCGCATCCAAAAACGCCATTGACAAGTGAAAAATCCCCTCTTTCGAGCCGATTAATGGTAGGATTTCATTCGCAGGATTCAATTGCACATGAAAATGACGCTGATACCAAGCTGACATTGCCTCCCGCAATTCGGGCAATCCACGATAGCTCTGATATTGGTGTGCGCCGACTTGCTTTGCTGCTTCATTCAATTGATTGACAGCGACTTGCGGTGCAGCTAAATCGGGACTGCCAATGCCCAAGTTTATCACATCCAAACCATCGGCTTTGAGTTGCGCCACTTCGCGTAGTTTTTTGGAGAAGTAGTATTCGCCGAAGGCATTGAGTCTATTTGCTTTTTTTATCATAATCAACGTAGCCCAGACATTCCTGTCTGGAAAAGTTTTGCCGAAAAATTCTTGTAGTACGTGCCAGACAAGAATGTCTGGGTTACAATCCGTTTTTATACATTCCCATGACTGTGAAGTTATTACTGACAGCTTTAAGTTGCCTTACAACTTCCTCAAAATCAAGTCCTTCAGGGAGAATTAAATCTGCGAAGAAGTAGTACAACCATTTTTCACCAATCACAGGAAAGGATTGTATTTTGGTCAAATTAATATGGTTTTCAGCAATAATTTGCATGACACGCAAAAGGCTTCCCGGCTCGTCGGCTACACGAAAATAGACAGATGCCTTGTCGCGTACCATGCCGTATTGCGGTATCGTTTTTTTCTTAATAATCAAAAACCGCGTATAGTTTTGTTTATTCGTTTGAATATTCGCACTCAAGGATTCCAAACCGTATAAATCTGCACAAATTCCGCCTGCAATTGCCGCCACATTGGTCATTGTATGTTCGGCTACTTCTTTGGCACTCAAGGCAGTATCGTGGGTTTCGGTGATTTTGATACCATTTAAGGTGCGGAGAAAATCGGTGCATTGCTTTATCGCCATTGGGTGTGAGCGCACCTCACGGATGTCTTCAATTCGCTGCCCCGGCAAGCCGAGCAGATGATGTCCGATGTAAACATATTCTTCTCCGTGAATCGCCAAATCAGATTCCATCAAGAGATGATAATTGGTCAAGAGGCTGCCCGCGAGCGAATTTTCAATTGCCATCACTCCTGCATCACAATCAGGATTATTTTCGACGGTATCAATCAAATCGGGAAAGGTCAGGCAAGGAATTACCTCCGTTGCCGACCCAAAATATTGTCGCGCCGCGAGCTGATGATAACAGCCCTCGACGCCTTGTATTGCTATATTCATGTGTTGTATTGTTGAGTTGTTGAGTTGTAGTGTTGTTGTGTCGTAGTGTTGTGGTGTCGTAGTGTTTTTGTGTCGTAGTGTTTTTGTGATAATTTTTGTTTGGCTAGCCATTTAACTTTGCCTAAAGCGAATACTCGTCAGACGAATCCCTTTATTCAATGCGAATATTTTATGAGATAAATCACTACATTTCACAAAAACCTTCGTCAGACGAGTACTATCCCGCAAGCAAACTTAAACTGATAGCC
>CALCMV010000423.1 GCA_937967535.1 uncultured Saprospiraceae bacterium | reverse complement strand
AAAATGCGATGTTATTTTTTGCTCAATCAAGGCACAAAAATGTGAGTCCCGAAAGCATTCGGGATGACCATTTTTGTAACGCAGAGTGAGCGAAAAAGAACGAGCAGTTTGGGTAGATTATTTGTTGCGACTTCCCTAATTATCTAATCATCACTCCTTCTTATTCACAAAAGCATGCAACCATATCGAACGAGCCAATCTAAAAATAGAAGGCGATAACAGCATCACCAACAAAAACATCAGCACAAAAGAAGTCATCATACTCAAATCGAATACAAACATAAATAACAAGGTACTCCCCATAGCTACTGCCGAACTCAAGGCATATGCCACATACATCGCACCCCAATAAAAGCCAATTTCTATTTCATATTTTTGCTCACAATTCGGACAATTATCGTGCATCTCAAAGAGGTCAAGGAATTTATTGACGGGTTTGAATAAATTACCCTGTCGGCATGCCGGACATTTCAAGCCCCAAATGGCACTTTGTCTGCTACGTTCTTTTTTGCTCATGTTTTTCATTCCTTTATAAAAATTCCGCACAAATATATACACACGACTTCATTCGAGGACGAAAATTTGATATTTTTGCAGCGTTCGTAAATGAATCAATCGCAATCCGACTAACACTTAATTCGGTCAATGATTCATTCATTCAAAATTCATTCACTCATTCATTAAGAATTTACTGTTTGTACAATGAAAACATATAGAATGGCAAAGGGTTGGCGGATATTTGTTTATCTGACGGCTATACCGATGTTGTTTCTTTTCGGTTCGATGTTATTTTTGCCGCTTTGGGATGAAAATGCGAATACAAGCGTCATGTGGTTTTTAGCTCCATTATCAATGCTAATGATGAGTATGATTGCGGCAGGCTTGTATGATAGCATCAAAGGCAAATTGATTATTGGCGAAAATAAACTCTATAAAACGGGCTTTCCAAAACGCGAATTGGCTTTTGATGAAATTAAAGGCTATAGACAAGTCTCATATTATATTTTCATTGAACCACATTCCAAACAACAAAAAAAGATAACTGCTCACGTTTTTGTTGAGCGAAAGCAAGAGTTTTTAAAATGGCTATCAGCTAACTATCCCAATTTGGACGAACTGACCGCCCAAGAAGAACGCAATGAGATACTGGACAGCGACAAATTCGGCAGCAACATAGAAGAACGCATCGCTACCATTCAACAAGTAAAAAAAACGACCAATCTACTCGCCGGATTTGGAGTGATTGCCGCGCTGTGGACAGGGTTTTGGGCAGACCCGTATCTATATTGTGCACTTGCTTGTGTGGCTGTTTTTATTGCCTGTATTATTGTTTACAAACGTTTCGATAAGATCATAAAACTCAATGAGAAAACCGAAAGTCCGTACCCTTCTGTTTTGATGCCAATGCTTTTTACGGGTTGTGCCTTGGCAATGAGAGCTTTGTTGAACTTTACACTCTTGAGTCATCGCCCCGTTTGGATACCACTATTGGTGTTAACGGCTGTTTTTATGGGTATTATTTTGTGGAAAAACCGTGAATTTACCTTTGAAAATAAGAAGGCGGATATCTTTGTCATTACTGTTGTTTCGTTCATTGTTATGGCATTTAACTATGGTGCGATGATAGGTTTGAATAGCGAACTCGACCAATCTCAACCCGAAGTATATCAAGCTAAAGTTCTGGAAAAATATGCAGATTACGGCATCATTACCACTTATGATGTTACACTGTCTGCATGGGAAAAAGAGGAAAATGAACGTGAGATAAATGTACCAAAAGCAATCTTTCATTCCTTCAATAAAGGGGATGATGTGATGATTCATCTCAAATCAGGCGCATTTGGCATAGATTGGTTTGAGGTAAAACCCATGACAAGCCAATAATTTGCAATTTCTTTTCTATTCGTTTAAACCTTCAACAAACACAAACGTCTCACATTGAACCAAGCGTAGAGAAAATTCATGAATTTTCTCTACGCTTGGAAATTAAACTTAAACTTAAACTTAAACTTAATCTTAAACTTCATATGAATGACGAGCAGATACTCGCGGGAATGCACGATACACACACGCAGGAGCAAGCGTTTCGGGCATTGATGGCGAAGTATCAGGAACGATTGTACCTACACATCAGGCGCATGAAAATCGAACACGCTGATGCAGACGATGTATTGCAAAATACCTTTGTGAAAATCTATCGCAACATCCGAAAGTTTGAAGGCAAATCCGAATTATATACATGGTTGTATCGTATTGCGACCAATGAAGCGATTACGTTTTTAAGGCAAAAAAAACGCCGACAATCTACTTCAATCGACGATGAATCAACGACTTATCAACTCGAAGCTGATACTTGGTTTGATGGCAATGAAGCACAACGAAAGCTAAAATCAGCGATTGACACTTTGCCACCCAAACAGCAACAAGTGTTCAATATGCGTTATTTCGATGAGATGAGTTACAAGGATATTTCCGAAATTGTAGGAACATCTGTGGGCGGATTGAAGGCATCTTATCATCATGCAGTAAAGAAAATTGAGGATTTTTTAAAACAAAATTAAACCTACAGATAGTTTTGAAGTCAAATATTATACAGTGAAAGAAGATTACAACATACAAGATGAATTGAAGGAACTATCACCACTCCTTTCCGAACTTCGGCAGCAGGAAGAAGGCTATAAAGTCCCGCATTTATATTTCGAATCATTACAAAATAAAGTGTTGCGGCAGGTCAATGAAACCCCACAAAAAGTCGGCTTTTTTGCCCGATTGGTTAGTCTGCGAACTTTGGCTGTGGCGGCTTCGCTAGTACTTTTGTTGGTGGCGGCTGTGTTTTTATTGCCAAATTCAAACAATACACAAATTGCTGACTTAGAGAGCATTAATACAGAAACATTGGCAATGTATCTGGATGAAAATGCAGATGATTTGGATTTGGATTTATTTTTGGGAGATGATTTTCAATTGGATTTCACAGATGGTTTGAATTTGGATACTGATGAGTGGGGCGATTATATTGAGGAGGAGTTGTTGGATGAAGATATAAACGAATTATTATTGTAGATACGTAGACGAGAGAAAAGAGACGAGAGATTAGAGCATGTTTAAATTTTTTCAAACTGATAATCAACAGTTTATGGTTTTGGCGAAATATCGGAGAAGGAATTTATCGGGATAAGTGACTGATTCGATATGAAGCCAAGTTCATAAAATGTTGGTTATCAGTTTGAAAAAATTTAAACAGGCTATCCGTTTAAGTTTGCTCGCGGGATAGTACTCGTCTGACGAAGGTTTTTGTGAAACGTATTGATTTGTCTCATAAAATATTCGCATTGAATAAAGGGATTCGTCTGACGAGTATTCGCTTTAGGCAAAGTTAAATAGCTAGCCTTTAAACATGCTCTTAAATTTGACCAATATTAAAAATGAAAAAGATAATCGTATTCTTATTAATAAGTTGCTTGTCGATAGTAGCAATTTCGGCACAGCCGGAACATCGTGGCAACAAGCCTAAAGGCAATACCACACCCGAAATGCGCGAAAAAATGGAAGCCTATCGCGTAGCGTTTATTACCGAAAAACTTGAACTTACGGCAGAGGAGGCGCAACAGTTTTGGCCCATTTTCAATGAACGTGAAGCACAGTTAAAATCAATAAAAAAAGAGCAACGAAAGCATAGGAAAAATACAGACTTTGCCAGCTTGACCGATGCCGAAATACAAGTAATGATAGACCATCATTTTGATTTCAAGCAACGCGAACTCGACATTGACCGCGAGTACACAGCTAAGTTTGCGAAGGTATTACCACTGAAAAAAGTTGTGATGCTACACCGCCTCGAACGCGAATTTAAACAGAAAATTCTCAGTGAATTTCGTAAGCGGAAAGGATAGGGACAAGGCATGCCTTGTCCCTACGAATGGGGTCATCATTTATTTATTGTATCACGCTCACTTGTGTTTTTTCGTTTAATTCAAATTTATCATTGATATTCAGCAAGTTGAATCCCGGTCTTTTGCCTGCTTCAAAGCTGCCCAAGTCTTGTTCAAAACCAAGTGCCTCCGCCCCATTCAGCGTAGCCCACCGCAAGACCGTTTCAAAATCAAGATAAGATTGAAAGCGCAAAATCGTCCGCATTTCCTCCAGAATACTCAACTGCCAATTCGAGGTGAGGCTATCCGTACCGATAGTCATACGGGCATTGGTATTGAGAAATGCTTGGTAGTTCGGCAGGCGATTTTCGATGTATAAATTTGCATTAGGACAAGTCGCCCAATAGACATGCGGACTCCAAGCCTGTGCCGCCTCAATATCGCTACGAGTCGTGAGTGTATTGTGTACAAAAAGTGTGCGGTGGGCAGGGTCGAGATGCGCCAATGCGTAGTGAATCGCAGACTTACGATTCGGCTCAAATGCCTCCAACGAAATGCCAAAAGCACCATAAAAATCCACAAAACCGCCCGTTCCATGTTCAAATAATTCATTCTCCGGCACCGTCTCTTGATTGTGGATGCTTACCGTTTTTTGTGCCTTTCCATTTGTCTCATTAATTAAGCGAAATAAAGTCTCGGACACACTGTATGGCGCATGTGGTACGCAGGTTTTTTCGTGATTTTCGGGCAAATCCAGTGCATCATACACCGCACGATATTGGTCGTAAGCCTTTTGCGCGTCTCCATCTTGCAAAAAGTCAAACATCTCGATAAAATTATAATATCGAATCTCGCTACGCTTTTTTTGTGCAAAAGTATCCGCCTGATTAGAAATATCACCAACCGCTACGATGCCGTTTTTTCGCATCTCCTCGTCGGCGGTTTTGATAGCTGCTTGGATGATGGCTTCTGTTGCCTCTCGTTTTTGTACTACACTGCTAATGAAGGGAATAAGCGTCGTACCCGTTGCCACTTTCCCTTTCATATGCGACAATTCGAGATGGCAATGCGTATTCACAAATCCGGGTACGAGCGCACCTTCGTACACCTCCAAATCATCGTCAGAAACTTGGTCGCGGGTACTGATGTCCAGTATTTTACCGCTATCATCAATCGTGATGACAGCATTTTGAATCGGCGCAGTACGTACAGGAAAAACCCAATCGGCTGTAATTCTTCTCATGTGAAATTAGTATTGTTGTTTGTAGCTGCAAAACTAAGAGCATGTTTGGAATTTTTCTGCCTGATAAGCAATATTTTATGAACTTGGCTTCATATCGAATCAGTCACTTATCCCGATAAACTCCTTCTCCGATATTTCGCCAAAACCATAAACTATTGATTATCAGTTTGAAAAATCCCAAACATGCTCTAAGAAAATACCACAATACCATAACCACGACACAAAAAAAAGGCGATTATCCTTGCATGATAATCGCCTGAAGTCAGCCTTTTTTGACTGTGCATATCGGAAGTTCTATTGAACTTATCTTTTATGGATGCAGCGTCCCGGTACAGTAATTACCTGATTATTGGCATTTTTACCGATAGGTTTACCGCCAAAACAAGGATTGTTGCCGGGCAAAAATTGCTGTTGGGCATTGGCAGTTATTACTTCGGTGATTTTCACCGTATAACTACCGTTTTGCTTGCTTTGCACGATGCCCTTCCAACCTGCATTTTGCATAATATATTCGATTTCATCACCCGCATTATGGCTGAGGGTAAAGTTTGTATTATTATTAGGTCTGACCGGTTCTTTTTTGATAATACCGGGTTTTTGTAATTTCTTATTCGGTTTGCGTTGAGGTGCAACAGCAGGAGCTACCTTCATTTCTTCCTGATTGGATGAGGCTTCAAGCTTCTGGCTTTCTTCGACTTTTTCTTCTACCTTTTCGATACGCTCCTCAACCACTTGGGCTTGTGAAAGCTCATTTTGTGTATTAAAAAGAAAGGGCCACATCAAATAGATAAATAAAGGAACGATACCGAGTATGATAAATTTTTGATAGATGTCCTCGTCACGCTTCTTTTTTTCTTCGGGAGACAAGTTATAGTAATTATCATTCATAATAGTGTATTGGTATTGCAGAACGAAAATGAGTTAGCTAATTAATTTTGAACACATTACAAGTTAAAATATTTCCTCATTCAAATTTCAAAATTAATTATTTTAGCATTTTATCATTTCAATATTGCTATTTAGACAGTAAATATTATGGTGGGTCACTATTGATTTTTATTCAAATGTGTGAATACAACAGCATACTCTTACAATACTTTATAAATGCTCAAATGGATGATACTATCCTGCAAAATAAGTTTGTGTTTCTTGAATAATTCAGACTCAAATTCGGGATTATCCCAGCAAAAAAAGTATTCGATTTTCTTATCATATACTGCTGCGAGTCCTTCATTTTTGAGCCTCTCATCCGATAATTGTCCCCAATAATCAAAGCGATGCTCATACATCAAATAAATATCTGCATCCACACTAATTAGATTGCCTTTCACATTATTGGCGGCTACGCTTTTGCCTTCCAAATTCAAGGAGTGGAGTACTTCGCTGACTTCATTCACATGAGCAAAAAATCGACGGTCTTTGGTCATTTCCCACAGGCGGTCTACGTGATTAATCGTCATTATCACACTCGCTAATACCAACCAAATAAACGCGATTTTTTTTATAGGATAATTTTTAATAATTAATAAAAAAACCAACCACAACAACATAAAAACCAACCACAAATATCGCTGCTGAATAAAGACCAACAAATACCCGCCCACGTATATCGTACATGCAAGTATGGCAACGGCGGCGAAGTATATTTGTTCGTTTTTCCACCCCCCAAGCCCTCCCGAATCAAGTACGGGACAGGCTTGGGGGGTGGACTGTGTAAACAACATAAACACCCAAACAAACCCACACAAGCCAATCAAAATCAATAAATCACGCGCAAAAGACACATAATACAAGCTCGACAAATTGTGCCGAAAATTAGCAAAAAAATGCCGCCGATTTTCAACCGATTCAAAGGGATTCCATGCTTCTGTAAAAAGCCCTGCTTCGTGATAAATCCAGTATTTTGTGTAAGGCGTATTCGGATTAATGAGTTCGTTTTTGCTCAAGTGGCTGCCATTCATCACATTGCCTTTGAGTGCAATATTGTACTTACCTGCTGTGCCGATGCTAAATTGCCCTGTTTTGAGGCTGATGGCGGCTATCCATACCCCACTAATTAGCAAGAAGATAAACATGGCAATCGTATAGTGTATTAGTTGTTTTTTTAGCTTAAAATTGGAAAAGAACGCCGTCCTCCCCCCAGCCCCCTCCAAAGGGGGAGATTTTTCGCTGCGCGAAAAACCACTCGCGGTTGTGTCTCCCCCTTTGGAGGGGGTTGGGGGGAGGACTGCGCTTGTATTTAATTTATTTTTAAAAAAATATTTACACAAAAAAATACAAATAATAATCAACACATTCAAAGCCGTAAAATGCGCCACAAAAAAAGGAAAGCCATAACTTTTGCTCCAATACATCAAGCCACCTGCCATACCAATTTTGAGTGCGTGTTTTTTCTCCCAAAATATAAATTTACTGACTAAAAAAATGTACCACATCACAGCCGTCAGCAGCAGCAAATCGGGTGTCAAAATCACCTTAGCAAGTACGAGCAAAGGCAGTACAGGAATTAGGATAAATATTTTCCACAAAAAAGAAAAATGGAAGCGATTCAGGAATTTCAGAAAAATGTGCAGCGTGAAAAAGCCAATGATAATTTGTACGATTTTAAATGCCGTCAATCCCGAAAATCCCACAGCCAAAAAAGGGACAATCAAAATCGTAATGAGCGAACCCCACATCGAATTGACTCCTTGGCGGATGCGTCCGTATAGGAAATCTTCGCTGATTATCAAGTAGTTAAATGTATCGGGTTGGGTGATGACTTGGTAATAATAAAAAAATGTCCAAAGACTTATCGCTCCGTAAATGGCATAGAAGATTAAGTCGTCGGACATCTTTGAGATGTCAGACGACAAGCTTTGCTTTGATATTTTTCTACTTGAGTTTTTCATTATTGGCATGTCGTTGGGCATCGCGTTTGGTTTTCTTTTTGAGGTTTTTTTTGAGGGCTTCGGTGAGGTCAATACCCGTCTGATTGGCAAGGCAAATGAGGACAAACATCACATCTGCCATTTCGTCGGCAAGGTCGGCTTTGGCAGTCGTGGCATGGTCGGGATTTTTGAAGGATTGCTCGCCATACAAACGCGCCATCAGGCGTGCCATTTCGCCGACTTCCTCCATCAAAATCGCTGTATTGGTGAGTTCATTATAATAACGGATACCGATGGTATTTATCCATTCATCAACTGTGGCTTGTGCTTCTTTTATCGTCATAATTTACGGTGGACGGCAGACGGTGTATGGTGGACGGCTGCCACTTCACACCCTACTGTATTTAAAGTAATAATGTGACGTAAAAATAACTCGAAAAACTAACACTTACGGGTAGATTGCCGTAGAATTGTATTTTGATGAATAAAATAAGTAAATGATAAAATGAGTGCACAAGTAGCGAGATACAGCCTAAAAGAAGAACGCGCCAATTACCTGACACATGGTTTTAGTTTTTTATGCAGCTTGGTCGGTTTGGCGATTTTAATCGGGAAAGGGTGGTCGCATCAAGACCCTTATGTGCTGCCCGGTGTGGCGATATTTGGGCTTGGATTGACGATGTGTTTTTTGAGTTCGACGGTATACCATTGGGTCAGCACACCTCAACTCAAACGCCGACTTCGCATCATTGACCACCTTTGTATTTACTTGCTGATAGCCGCATCGTATACGCCTTTTGCTTTGGTCAATCTGCGGGATAGTTGGGGGATTCCGGTGTTTATTGCCATTTGGGTATTAGCGATTTTGGGGAGTATTTTCAAAATCCTGATTCGCAATCAACTCCAAACTTATGAGTTGGTAGATGCCGGGTTTTATGTATTGATGGGCTGTATGGCATTGCTTTTCATCAAGCCAATTGTCGCAAATATTCCGCCGGATGGTGTGCGGCTCTTGTCGCTTGGTGGTGCGGCTTACATCCTTGGCGTTTTCTTTTATTTGAATAAAAAAATTCCCTACAACCACGCTATCTGGCACTTGTTTGTGATGGCTGGCGGGGCATTTCACTTTGCCGCAGTTTGGCGATATGTGGGCTAGTTTTTAGTTGATAGTTCATGGTTGATAGGAACACGAAATAAGTAAAAACTATCAACTGCCAACTATGAACTATGAACTAAAGACTATGAACTATGAACCAAAAACTACTTCACCCTCACTTTCATTTTCACATCTTGTACGGGGCGGTCGCCGGGGGCGGTTTGTACGGCAGCGATTTTGTCAATCACATCTAAACCTTCGATGACCATACCAAATACGGTATAATCTCTATCCAAAAACGGTGCGCCGCCTTTTTCTTTGTAGGCTTGCTTCTGTTCTTCCGTATAATTTTTTTGTTGTGCCATAGCGTTGAGTTGTGCTTCCGGCACAGGCTTGCCTTGCACAACGTAAAATTGCGAACCGGATGATTTCTTTTCCGGATTGCTCGGTCCGCCTGTACGTGCTGCGGAGAGTGCGCCTTTGAGGTGAATGTGCTGATCCACAAACTCTGCCGGAATGGTGTAGCCCGGACCACCTGCCCCTAGTCGCTGTCCGGGGGCAGCACCTCTTGAGTCGGGGTCGCCGCCTTGTATCATAAAACCCTTGATGACGCGGTGAAACAGCAGGTCATCAAAGAAGCCTTCATTGGCAAGTTTGATAAAATTATCGCGGTGTTGAGGGGTTTCATCATAGAGTACGGCGGTCATATTGCCGTATTCGGTTTCGATGACAACTTTTTGGCGTTTATCGCTATCACAAGCAGAAAATAATAGAACAAAACCCAATATCAGGGCAAAAATAATACGATTCATGGTTTTATTTTTATGTGTAAAAAAATGTAATTTGTATGCAAATGTATATTTTTCGCGGCAAATTAATTCATTTTAGTGTAACTTAGCTTTTAAAATTATAAGTTTATGAAAAACGGTCAGCAAAATAAACATCTTTCTTGGTTTAAAGTCGAAAATTTTAAACGATTTGAGGCTTTTGAAATGGAGAATATCGGACAGTTTAACCTTATTTTTGGGGATAATAATACGGGGAAAACTACGGTGTTGGAGGCTTTGCTGTTTGATGATGAAAATTTTAATCAGTTTTTGTATAATTTGACGGCTACATTACCGATACGTGGATTCGAACTTATTGATGATAAAATAAATCCTATTCACATAAAAACATTTTTTAATATAAAAAACGATAAACATACAGCCGGATTTATCTCTACTCCAATACATATTGCGACGAAAAAAACAAGGGTTGATATGCGCTTAGAAGCTATCGAAAACCTGAGTGATCAATCATTTTCAAAACTCACCAATAACATCACATTGACTCCGCCACCACGCGAAATTCTTGTTTTTGAAAACGGAAAAGGAGATGTACCGATGTCTATGCGTTTTAATGAGAATAAAGCGGCTTTTGACGTTTATGTTCCTTTCATCCCATTCAATAAGGCTTATGAAGATGATTTGATTCAGTTTCTTCGCCCGATTCAAGAAAGTCGAAAGCTCAAAAAACGACTCAATGAAGCAATGTCTTTGCTGATTCCTGACATTGATGATATTGAAGTTTCTGTTTTGTATTCAAAAACACCAAAAGTCATTGTTTGGTTGAAGAGTGCAGATAGCCCGATGCCCCTGCCTGCCTTCGGTGATGGTGCAGTGAGACTTTTTCGATTCTTTGTAGAAATACCTCAAAACAAACACCGTCGCCTGATGATAGACGAAATCGACGCAGGCATACATTACAGTCGGGCTAAGGATTTTTGGAAAAAAATTTTAGTGGAAGCGAAGGAAAATGATGTCCAGATTTTTGCTACGACACATAATAAAGAAGGTTTAAAGTATTTCTATGAAGCCCTTGAAGAATTGCCTGAATATCAGCAAGATGCGCGATGTTTTACATTGAGTCAAATCAAGGATGAATCCATCAAATCTTATACGCAAACTTACGAGCAATTTGAACACGCATTACTTCACGACATTGAAATCAGAGGAAGACAGTGATAATGAAAGACCTATTAATATTCGTAGAAGGCGTTGCCGATTTTAAATTTATTCAAGATTATATAAGATATTTATTTGATGTGAAATTGAATAAAGACCGCATTATAGAAATTGGCGGATGCAATAAAGATTTGCTAGCTAAAAGTGCTTTAGCATTTAAGGAAAACACAGATAAAGACGGCACAAATCTCCTCATTTTCGATGCGGATGATAATTTTGAAGAAAAATTAGACGAAATAAAAAACGCAAGAAAAGAACTTGGATTAGAATTTGAAATTTTCCTATTTCCCAACCATGAGTTGCCCGGCGATTTAGAGGTTTTATTATCTAATATTGTCAGCGACAAACATAATGCTCTTGTAACCTGTTGGGAACAATACGAAAATTGCCTTAAAACGCAAGAATACAGCTACACACTCCCCGCCCGAAAAACCAAAATCTACGCCTACCTCGAAGCCTTAGTTGGCAAAAGTAATTCGCAAAAAGAAAAGATAAAAGAACGGAATCGAAACTACCGAAACACAGACCATTGGAACTTGGACACCGACTATCTGCACCCACTCAAAACATTTTTACATCTACATTTTACCAAAAAATAAAAACAAATATAGGACACGTTAAAAACATTGTAGCATTAACGCATTGTCACATTCAAAATATTCACTCATTCACTCATTTACTCATTCAAAATTCAAAATTCACTCATTGACAACGAAATACGAAACAGTCATCGGACTCGAAGTACACGTCCAACTCAGCACCCACACAAAAGCATTTTGCGCCGATAATGCGGCTTACGGTGCTGCACCCAATACGCATATCAGTACCATTTCGATGGCGCATCCGGGTACGCTGCCGCGTGTAAATGAACAAGCTATTAAGTATGCAGTACGCTTGGGTTTGGCATTGGGCTGTGAGATAACGCGAGATACGAGATTTGACCGTAAAAATTACTTCTACGCCGACTTGCCCAAAGGCTTCCAAACGACGCAGGACAGCCACCCGATTTGCGTAGGTGGCGGACTGCAAGTGGGCGAGCGATACATTCGTTTGCACCACATTCACATGGAAGAAGATGCGGGAAAATCCATCCACGATATAGACCCTAAGCACTCGCTGATTGACCTCAATCGTGCAGGCGTACCACTGCTCGAAGTGGTGACAGAACCCGACCTGCGTTCTGCCGACGAAGCGGCGGAGTTTATCACTCAATTGCGTCAAATTGTTCGTTATCTTGATATTTGCGATGGTAATATGCAAGAAGGTTCGATACGTTGTGATTGTAATGTATCGGTGCGATTGAAGGGCGAAACGGACTACGGCACACGCTGCGAAATCAAAAATATCAACTCCATGCGAAATGCCAAACGCGCCATCGAATACGAAGCCCGACGACAGATAAAAATCATCGAACGCGGTGGCGAAATTGACCAAGAAACTCGCGCATTTGATGCACAAGCAGGGCATACGGATGTAGTGCTTCGCACGAAAGAGAACGCGCATGATTATCGGTATTTTCCGGAGCCGGATTTGTTGCCTGTCGTTCTGACGGAAGAATATATCGGCGATATTCGTGCAAATATGCCCGCACTTCCCGATGAAATTCGCAAAGAACTAAGCGAAAAATATGCTTTGTCGGAATATGATGCAAAGGTCATTTTGGAAGAAAAAGAAAACGTTGTTTTTTATAAAAAAATAACTAAACACACGAAAAACTATAAGGCTGCGGCTAATTGGCTGACCAATATTATTCAAGCCTATTTGAATGATAATCAATTGACTATCAGTGAATTTGAAGTAAAGCCCGAAACTATCGCCGAATTGATACAATTGGTAGATGATGATAAATTGAGCAATGCCGCCGCCGCACAAAAGGTATTTCCCGAATTGGCAAAACAACCCGATACACCGCCGCTCGAATTAGCCAAAAAACTGAACCTGATACAAGATTCGGACGAAGGAAATATTGAAGCAATTGTAGATGCAGTGATTGGCAAATTTCCTGACAAAGTGAAAGCCTATCAAAAGGGAAAAAAGGGCTTGATTGGTATGTTTATGGGCGAAGTGATGAAAGCCTCCGGGGGCAAGGTCAATCCAAAAGTAGCCAAGCGATTATTGGAGGAAAAACTTACTAAATAATGTGAGTGTGTAAAACATTAGGGACATTTTAATGTATTTAAACATAATTCAAAATTGAAAACTGCCACGAAGACACGAAGTATAAATTGCTGATAAGCGTGAAAATTCTTTGTGCCTTTGAGTCTTTGTGGCAAAATTAAAGATGTGCAGTAGTATGTGTTTTGGCTTTTCATATCTGATTGCCCCTAATATTTTACACACTCAAATAATGTTAGAACATATTTGGAATTTACAAGGGGTTAGTTTATCCTTTTTTGTGTCATAAATTAACTTAAATTATGGATAAATCGTTAATTTGTGCGAGTATCAAATTTTAAGTACCAACAAAAACAGACTTAATTGAATGAAAGCCCCCCATATTCCTTATTGGTAATACATATTCTCACGAATATTACTATCTTGTTATGAGAAAATTAGCATCCTCATACCTATTTATTAAAATAGTATAATCATTTATCATGTTTTAATGTGTTCGCCAAATTAGATGTTGAACGTTTTTAATTGAATAATTTAGATATTTACAAAAAATAAAATAAATTATTCACATTCACATTCGCATTGTAATTTTTTATGTGGCAAACATATTGATATTTAAATCTTATTAATTGTTATACATTATGAAGAAAACATTAACTACTCTAACTGCTGTGTTGCTCGTATTTTGTGCCTATGCTCAAATTGCGATAGAGAAAACACCGCATAGCTTTAACAAAAACCTGATAGAGCATGCACCTACTCACCAACTACCTGCTTTCGATGTACAAGCGATGCTTGCGGAAGATGAAGTTACGAAAGGAGAAGGACCTCTTCGTTTTGGCAAACGCCACAAAGTAGATATGAATCCAAAGGAACATGGTACATGGGAACGCTTGCCCAATGGTGACCGCATCTGGCGCATCACATTTTACTCGCCGGAAGCCTATTCGCTCAATTTCCTATTTAGCAAATTCCGCATGCCCGAAGGCGCAGAATTGTATGCTTACAATACCGACAGGTCGGAGGTACGCGGTGCATTTACAGTACTCAACAATAAGGCAGACGGCATGTTTGCCATCACACCCGTACATGGCGATGAGGTGACGCTCGAATACTACGAACCTGCGGCTGTACGTGGTCAGGGCTTGTTGGAGATTTCGTATGTCGTACATGCTTATCGCAATTTGCATGATACTATGGAAGAAATTCTTGAAAAAGGTTTCGGCATGTCAGGTTCGTGCAATAATGACGTGGCTTGCCCGGAAAGTGCAGGTTGGGAAGACCAAATCCGCTCGGTAGCCATGATTATTGACAATGGATTCAGAGCTTGTACAGGCTCGATGGTCAATAATACGGCACAAGACGGTGTGCCTTATTTCCTGAGTGCCGACCACTGCGGGGTCAATATCAATAGTAATTGGTCTTTTGTATTTAATTATAAAAGCCCATCTTGTGATGGACCTGACGGCGACCTTACAAATAGTATCGTAGGCGGTGTGTTGCGTGCGAATTACGGACCATCCGATTTCTCATTATTTGAATTGAGTATGCCGCCACCTTCTAACTATGTGGTTTATTATTCGGGATGGAATAGGCTGAATGAAGCCGCCACTTCAACTACTGCTATTCATCATCCCGCAGGCGATGTTATGAAAATCTCCTTTAACGATAATACTGTCTTTGAAGGTCAGTGGGGGCAGGCAGATACTCCTATATCGGGTGGCAATCACTGGATAGTAGACGACTGGGAAGATGGTACAACGGAAGGCGGCTCGTCCGGTTCGCCATTATTTGACCAAAATAAACTCATTATCGGTCAATTGCATGGTGGGACTGCATCCTGCAACAGTGTGACCTATGATTCTTATGGCAAATTTTTCTCCTCATGGGAAGGCGGTGGTACACCCCAAACCCGATTGAGCGACTGGCTGGGTGATGGCAAAGATACCTTGCATGGCGCATTCTTTGTTGACCCGCCACTGGCTTATAATGTACAGGCTGTCAGTGCAACCAATGTAGATGGTATCTCTTGTGACGGAGAAATCGCACCTCAATTGACGGTAAGAAATATCGGTGCAGAGGGAATTGGCAGTTTTACAGTAGCATATAGTTATGACAATAGTAACTTCGAAAGCCTCGACTGGGTAGGCGACACAATAGGCTTCTTCCAATCGGTTACTGTTGATATTCCTCCAGCCACATTGCCGATTGGCAACTATATCTTTACTGCTGTAGTCGGCAATCCAAACGGAATGCCTGATAATGATACTTCGGATAATACCTTTACAAGTGATTATGAGGTCATAGAAAGCAATATATTGACAGTCAATTTATTAGCAGATAATTATCCGGGAGAAACCAGTTATCAAATTACCGACCAAAATACAGGCGAGGTCTTACATTCGGTCAATAATTTTCAGGGAGCTACGCTGAATGTTGATGAGTTTTGTCTAGGTGATGGATGTTATGTTTTTACTATTATTGATACGTATGGAGATGGTATTTGCTGTGGCTTTGGTGAAGGTAGTTATGAATTGTTAAATAACCAAGGTAGCGTAATTGGTTCGGGTGGTGAATTTGACGCACAAGAAAGCGTGTCGTTTTGTTTGCCGTTTGTATTAACAGCCAATTTCACCATTCCCGAAGAAGTTTGTTTAAATGCTCCTGTGGTGGTAAATAATTCAAGTCAATCGGCAACTACATACAGTTGGTCGGCTCCCGGTGCAATGCCCGATATGAGTACAGATGCCAATCCATCATTCACATATGCAATACCCGGCACATACATGATTACACTCAACGTAAGTGATGGTACGAATAGCAGTACAACTACACAAGAAATAGAAGTCGTAGACGGAGAACGCTTGACTATCAGATTATTGACAGATAATTTTCCGGCAGAAAACAGTTACACCGTTACCGACCAAAGCACGGGCGATGTTGTATTTAATGTAGAAATATTCGATATGACGGGAGAGCTATTCATCGAAGACCTTTGCTTGCCTGAAGGTTGCTATACCTTTACATTATTCGATGCATATGGAGATGGTATTTGTTGTGGTTTTGGTGAAGGTAATTATGAAATAGTTGACAATAACGGAACCCTCATTGCCTCCGGAGGCGAATTTACGGACGAAGAAAGCGTTGATTTCTGTCTGCCATTTGCAGGACAGGCTCCTACTGCAAACTTTAGCACTTCATCAGCTAGTATTTGTGCGGGCGAATCTCTTAGCATCACCAATAATAGTATGAATGTAGAATCGCACAGTTGGTCGGCACCGGGTGCCATGCCTGATATGAGTACGGACGAAAATCCGACATTCAACTTTGCCGAACCGGGAACATATACCATCACACTCACAGTTTCCAACGCAATAGGCAGCAGTACCGCAGAGCAAGAAGTGATAGTCAATGCCAATCCGGTAGTCAGTGAAATTATGGGCGAAATATTGCCGGTCAATGGTACTGTTGAAACCTATACGACCCCACTCAATTCAGGTTCTGTATACACTTGGTTTGTTGAAGGTGGTACGCAGATATCCGGTGGCAATACAAACGTGATAGAAGTCATGTGGATAGACCCGAACAATATGGCATTTGTCTGTGTCACCGAAACCGATACTAATGGCTGTGAAAGTGAACAATTCTGTTTCGATGTCACCACAGTTGTCAGTGTAGAAGATATTGCGCTTGAAAAAGGCTTAAATATTTTTCCGAATCCGACAAGCGGTATAGTCTACATCGAGTCGAATGAAACACCCGACAATATCGAATTATTTGATATCATCGGACAGCGTATCAATATAAATTACGAAGATAATGCCATCAATATGTCACAACAAGCAACAGGGATTTACCTCTTGCGAATCACCTACGAAGAAGGTAGCGTGACGAGACGTATAGTAGTGGATTAGGTATTAATGAGTGAATGAGTGAATGAGTGAATTTTGAATGAATGAACGATTTTGATGTTCTTTGATAATTTTTGCAAAAAAGATTCTTGTCCTTCGCCCAAACCTATAAGAACGTGTTTAAAAATTTAATTTGCCAATCTTGATAAAATGATATCAATGAAGGCTATTTGCATAAAAGCGACCGAAGATTCTACGGTTTTCTCGTAATCTTTACTCAAACGGCGGAAAAAATTGAACCATCCGAAGG
>CALCMV010000422.1 GCA_937967535.1 uncultured Saprospiraceae bacterium | reverse complement strand
ATTCGTCTGACAACTACAGCTTGCAAAAAACTTGGGGACTACATATTCAACTTGGGTTAGGTATGCCAAGCTAAGGTAAAACGAGCAGAAAGCATCGTTCTACGGGGCGCAAGTCGGAGGCATTAGGCTACGGTTCTCTCCAATCGTTATATATTTTAGTTTGTAGAATATTTTAACCTCAAAAATAATATTTTTTGCCATAATTTACATTGCGGTAGAGAAAATTTATGAATTTTCCCTGCCTCAACGCGAATTGTATGAATTTTTCGCTATCAAAAAACGTTATTCACAAAATCATATAACAAACCCCACATTTTGCGTATTTTCGCGCTTTAAAACGTAAAACGATTTTGTAAATCGTGCGCCCCCTAATGACTGCTTTAGCTGTCAAGTAGCTAAGGTAAACGTTTGTAAAATATTGTTTTTGAATTAATTAAGAATTACAATAAAAGACACTTGACAGTTAAACAGGCTGACCGGAAATTCCCTAATGACTGCTTTAGCTGTCACGTACATTGTTATTTTTATTTATAAAAAATTAAAAAACAATAATTTATAAATTCATTTTTATTTTACTTGACAGCTAAAGCAGTCATTACGGAGTACTGCGTTCAACTTAAACTTAAACTTAATCTTCAACTTAAAAATGGACTACACACCACGCGACATAGAGCAAAAATGGCAAAAGTACTGGGAAGAAAACGATACATATAAGGTCTCTAATCAGAGCGATAAGCCCAAATATTATGTATTGGATATGTTCCCTTATCCTTCGGGGGCGGGCTTGCATGTGGGGCATCCTTTGGGCTATATTGCTTCGGATATTTTTGCGCGGTACAAGCGTCAGCAAGGTTTTAATGTCTTGCATCCGATGGGTTACGATGCCTTTGGTTTGCCGGCAGAGGAGTACGCTTTGCAGACGGGGATTCACCCTGCCGTCTCTACTGATACGAATATCAAACGCTATAATGAGCAGTTGCGGTCTTTGGGATTTTCATTTGATTGGAGTCGGGAAGTACGGACTTGTGACCCTAAGTATTATAAGTGGACGCAGTGGATTTTTGCAGAGTTGTTTCATCATTATTATGACCAAGCGGCGAATAAGGCTTTGCCAATCGCTGATTTGGTAAAAACCTTTGAAAAAGAAGGCAATACAAAGGTAAAAGCTGCCACCACGCAAGAAGAAATCTTCGATGCGGCAGCATGGAGCAGCATGTCAAAATCGGAAAAAGAGGAGACTTTGATGCGTTACCGATTGGCATATCGGGAGGTCGGTTATGTCAATTGGTGTGAGGCTTTGGGGACGGTCTTGGCAAATGACCAAGTGAAAGATGGTATTTCGGAACGTGGCGGTCATCCGGTGGTGCAGAAGGCGATGCCACAATGGAATTTGCGGACGACAGCCTATGCCGAGCGTTTGTTGGGTGATTTGGAAACGATTGATTGGTCTTCGTCTTTGAAGACGATTCAGAGGAATTGGATTGGACGCTCGGAAGGAGCGCAGATGTTTTTTGATGTAGCGGATTCAGATACGAAAATTGAAATTTACACGACCCGACCCGATACGATTTTTGGGGCTACATATATGGTCTTAGCTCCCGAACATGAGTTGGTAGAGCAATTGACCACCGAAGGACAACGAGCCGCAATTGACAAGTATTTATCCTATGTAAAATCACGTTCCGAATTGGAGCGTATGGCAGATAAGCAGGTGACAGGCGAGTTTACGGGTGCTTATGCGGTGAATCCGTTTACCAATACAAAAATACCAATTTGGGTCGCGGAATATGTGTTGATTGGTTATGGGACAGGAGCTATTATGGCAGTACCGAGCGATGATGAGCGCGACAAGACTTTTGCCGAAAAATTTGGTTTGGACATCATTGATGTGGTAGATAAATCGGATTATCCGGGTGCGACTTTGAGCGATAAATTGGGGAAAATGATTAACTCCGATTTCATTAATGGGATGGAAGTACCCGAAGCTATTGCCGAGGTCAATAAGCGTGTTGAGCAAATGGGCATCGGTACGGCAAAGGTCAATTATAAATTGCGCGATGCAGGATTTAGTCGTCAGCGATATTGGGGCGAACCCTTCCCGATTGTGTATGATGCAGATGGTACGGCGGAGATGTTGCCTTTGCAGGAATTGCCTTTAGAATTGCCTGATACAGAGGATTTTAAGCCGGGTCAGGGCGGTCAATCACCTTTATCTCGCTTGACGGATTGGGTCAATTCTAAGTCCGGCTATACACGCGAAACGGACACGATGCCTGCGGTGGCGGGTTCGTCTTGGTACTTTTTGCGCTATATGGATCCGCATAATGATGAAGCATTTGCCGGACAAGATGCGGTCAATTATTGGCAAGATGTGGACTTGTATGTAGGTGGTTCGGAACACGCCGTTGCACATTTGATGTATTCGCGTTTTTGGCACAAATTCTTGTATGATAAAGGCTTAGTGCCGACTCAAGAACCTTTTAAAAAATTGATTAATCAGGGGATGATTCAGGGAGTGATTGAGTTCATTTACATGAAAAAAGAAAAAACGAATGGACAGGCGCATTTTATGTGTGCGGGTTTGGTGCAACGAGATGATTTGTTTGATGAAGTTGCGAGAATACCTGTACACATTGACTATGTGATAGATTATGGTTCAGAAAAATCTTTTATTAATATTAAAAGTATCAAACAATTTATAGCGTGGCGACCCGAATACGAAAATGCGATTTTTGAGTGTAGTAAAGGGACTTATCAAAATGGTATTTTCACATCCAAAAAAGATGCGACAGGTACGCATTTGATAACTCATTCGGAAGTCGGGAAAATGTCCAAATCCAAGTATAATGTCGTCAACCCGGATTCGGTGATTGAGCAATATGGTACGGATTGCTTCCGTATGTACGAGATGTTTTTGGGTCCGATTGAAGCCTCAAAACCCTGGGATGTGCAAGGCATTAGCGGGGTGTCAAAGTTCTTGCGTAATTTTTGGAATTTATTTTATCAAAACGAAAAATTCACAATAACAGAGGACGAAGCAACGAAAGATGAATTAAAGGTTTTGCACACTTGTTTGAAGAAAGTAACGGAAGATATTGAGCGTTTTTCATTCAATACCTGCGTGAGTGCCTTTATGGTCGCTACGAATGAGTTGAGAAAATTAAAATGCAATAAACGTGCGATTTTAGAACCGTTGGCGATTGCTTTAGCTCCTTTTGCACCGCATATTTCGGAAGAATTGTGGTCGAAAATGGAAGGCGAAGGCTCGGTAGTGATGGCGCAATTCCCTGCTTTTGACGAGTCACATTTGGCGGAAGATTCTATCACTTATCCGATTTGTATTAATGGCAAAAAACGCATGGAAGCAGCCTTCTCTGCCACCGCTTCTAAAGATGACATCGAAAAAATCGCTTTGGAATTGGATGGTTTGGAGAAATGGATTGATGGGAAAACGGTGCGTAAAGTTATCGTGGTGCCGAAGCGAATGGTGAATATTGTAGTTGGTTAACATCACAAAAGGGCAGGGTTTAAACCCTGCCCTTTTGTGATGTTGACGGCGTTTGCGCCTCGTAGAACGGTGCTTCCAGCCCGTTCCGCGTTAGTTTAGTTTTTACCAAAATACGATAAAATAATACTTGAAATCTCTTCGAAACTCGCCTTGCATTTTCAAAATGCAAGGCGAGTTTCGAAGAGGCGCGGACTGGAAGTGCCGCGCTACGTTACTTAATTCAAATTAGGAATATTATACGAATTAAATGTCCATCTGCCTTTGCTTGCCGGAATAGCTACCCCGCCTACAAGCGCAGGAGATTGTGCCGTAATCGTCCAGTCGCTACCACTAAGATACCAGCTATTATCGAAGATTGGATTACCATTGACATCTACCGCCATTGCCATCAATTGATTGATAATTTGATTTAGGTCAATATTAAAATCCATCGGATTGGTGTCTGGATAATTGCCTAATATCGGATTTCTTTGCACCATTGTCTGTCCATCCTTTCTCGGAACGAGGTTAAAAGAAGCCTTCTCCCCTTCATCGCCCGGACGTTGGATAACGTCATACACCAAACCATTATCGTTAATTGTACCGATTAGATCGAAAGTAGAATTGGCACTCATATTCCCGGAATTATCCCAACCATGAATGATAATATCACATCGCTCCGTCGTCGGATTATCAATATTATCAGTCGAACTAATCCATGTGGTCAAATTGATGTGCGCCCTACCTGCGCTGCCCGGTGTCCATTGCCCGTTTGCGGTACAATTTACAGTAGCCGGAAGTTGGGAGATTTGTTTGGGATAGCCTCTTTCTGCACTGCCCCATGCCCATTTATGTTTTTGAGCCCTGACGTCGGTTTCTGAATGTGGTGCAATGCCATTGCCATCAGGAATTTGCATATTGTGCCATTCCATCCAAAAGTTTAATCCGCCGGTTTCGGAGACGGGACCAAAGAAAGCCTTTATCGGACCTTCCCAATTGCCACCGACATACCAGTTGCTTTGATAAGCATAATAATTGCCACTGCCCGCAGCATCCTGCAACTGCTTACTTTGCGGATTCGGATTGCCGTACTCGAATGTATTGTACTGAATCGGAAAAACAGTATGGTACTCCGTCAATGGCGGGTCACTACCGTCAATCACTCCAAATTGAGTCGTCGTATTAGAATTAATCGTGATGGTATATTGAATAGCATTTACGCCCAGACTGCCCCAATTGGCATCAAATAATTGCGTCTGCACATAATTATCTCCAATAGAAAGCATCCCATCAACCGTGACATCAAGCGTGACGATTCCCGGACCTATCGGCAGCGTTGTTGTCCATGCTTCGCCAATTTTTACAAAGTTTTCATCCATAAACTGAACATAGACCAATCCCGGCTCTGCCAATTCATAATCCACATCAATACTATAAGTTGCTCCTTGTATGAGCGTATCCAGTACGGTGACAGCATTAATGACATTGGTATAACTGCTTTGTCCGGGAACAACTTCTTCCAGATAATTTACGCCAATTTGTACCCAATTGGTATTCAGTAACTTGGCTTGAATGTAATTTGTCGTAGTAGAAGGCACGCCCGTTACTGTAAAACTTAAAGTTTGAACACCGGAGCCAGCCGGCAGATCCACCGTCCAGTCTTCTCCGATTTTCACCCAATTTTCATCTGTCAGAATCAAATGAATCAGCCCCGGCTCTGTCAAGGTGTAGCTGATTTCGACGGTATAAGTTTGATTTTGTACCACAAAATTTGGATAGCTTATCCACGAAATAGTATTCTCTAAAATGGGGGGACAACCTTCCATCGTTGCTGAAAAATCTACATTTGCCTCTGTAGCAAAACCAGCTTCTAATGCCACTTCATTACCAGCCTTTAATGCTACGGTTTGGTTTGGTAGTACCGTCGAAGAAGTGCTAATGGTATTGTCGGCATGGAAAGTACCGCTATTGAGGTCGTCGGAGAGTTGAAGGTGGTCGGGGCATGAGGCGTTTTGTGCTGTGCAAATATTTAGGCAAAGCATTAAAAATAGAAAGTACAGGTATTTCATAGTAGTTTTTCTTATAATTTTTTTATTATTTTGGCAATATCAATATGTTCGCCAAATTGAAAATTGATAATTGAGAGTTGATAATTAATTTATTTTTGAGTCTACCCCAAAAAAAGCGAGTTCTTTGAAATATCCGAATAAAATTTTGTAAAAATCTGTTTGAGTTGTTTCGGTTTAGGCTTTGTGTTGTGTTGTGGATGTTGCTGTGTTGGGTTGTGGTCGAACAGAGCGGCGAT
>CALCMV010000421.1 GCA_937967535.1 uncultured Saprospiraceae bacterium | reverse complement strand
AACGTATCAGGCAAGCCAAACACTCAACTCAGAAAGTACCGTACCCACAGGAGCGAGTGTTGAATTTAAAGCCGGAGATGCGATTCTCTTGGATAAAGGATTTACCGTAGAACCGGGAAGCGAATTTTCAGGAGAAGTAGGGGAGGATTGTAATGAGAATTGAAAGTATAAGGCAACTCGAAAAAATTTAACAGAAATGTGAGTGTAAAATATTAAGGGCAATCAGATATGAAAAGCTAAAACACATACTATTGCACATCTTTAATTTTGCCACAAAGACACAAAGAATTTTCATGCTTATCAGCAATTTATACTTTGTGTCTTCGTGTCTTTGTGGCAGTTTTCAATTTTGAATTATGTTTAAATACATTAAAATGCCCCTAATATTTTACACACTCTAATTATTTTAATTAGAAATTAAAAAAGGCTGCCTTTACAGACAGCCTTCGGATGAGATGGGTGATTGTGAGAAAGAAAGTTTTTTATCGTTACTTAGTTCCAAGTATGAATTGTTCGGTATATATTTTATCTCCCTGACTGATATTGAGGAAATAAGTCCCTTTTGCTTGATTAGAAATATCAATACGATTGTCGTAACGTCCGTTAAAGTCTTGAATGACTTCGCGATAGACTTCTTTTCCACTGACATCAATGACCGAAATGGTGGTCGGTGCTTTACTTTCAGTCACAAATCTGATGCTAAAAGTGCCGTTGTTCGGATTAGGAAATAATTCTATATTGTCTAGGTTTAGGGTGTTGTTTGTAGCAATATCAATGGGTAGTTGGGGAGCATTTTCTTTGATAAGAATGATTTCGCGGGTGGTCATGGCATCGGCATTGACTTCGCCTGTGGAGCAATCGCAAGGGCTGAAAATATCGGCTTGTGTTTGGTTGCTCAAGGTGGCTTTGATGCGCTGCTTTTTAGCATTGCGGAGTACTTGGACTTTGATTTTATCGCCGGGTTCGTATTTTGCGATTTCATCTATGACATCTTGTACATTGCTGACAGATACCCGATTGATTTTCAGCAAAATATCACCTTCCAAAATACCCGCAGCTTCTGCGCCTGTATGCTGTATGATACCTGTGATTTTAACTTGATAATTGTCAAAATCGCGGTCTTTTTCTTCCATATAAATACCCAAAAACGGCGTATTGCAACGTCGTTCACAATCGGCTTTCATGCGCTCTATCCGCCGTGCTTTGTGGTCGGGTGAGTGAGTGTTTCTTCTGTGTCTGAATCTGCGCTCATGCTGCGGTGGCATGGCAGGTATTAGGCTGACGGTTTGCTCGGCATTGTCGCGTTGGAAGGTCACGGTTGTATTAGTGCCGGGCAGGGCTTTTTGCATGGCTTTGATGACTTCCTCGGCAGTTGTTACGCTGATTGCGCCGATTTTGAGGAGGCGGTCTCCGGCTTGGAGTCCGGCATCGGCGGCAGGGCTTTCGGGTCCAACGCTGGTGATAGTTCCATCCGGGTCAAGATGGACACCAAGATGACCGCGCTCGGTGGCTATGCGCGGCATTGGTCTATGCCCCATTCTTCGATGTTTTCTCTCCCTTTTCTTGTCAAAATCAGGCAAAGTACGCATAAAGTTTTCTTGCATTTCTATTTTTTCTTCCGGAGTCATTGGTTCTCCTACCTTATCCAATGTGGCATTGGCAGTCATCGCTTCGCCCTTGCGTGTATAGCCGATTGTGAGCGCATCACCGGCTTGCATCTCTTGAACTTGGATGATGATGTCGTAGGTTTCTTTGATGGTTTCGCCATTCAATGTGGTCACTTTATCGCCTTTCTGCAATCCTGCTTTTTCGGCTGGTGAGTTTTCTGCTACATGTACTATCTCCACGCCGTTTTCGCTGTCTTGCATTCTGATGCCGAGATAGGCTTTTTGCCTGTCTTCCGACATCTTGTTTATCATGTCGCGTATACGCTCGGTTCTTTTCTCCAATCTTTCTTGTTGTGTTTTAGCACCGTCTATCTCTTGTTGTATTTTTTTCTCTACCCACTCCAAATCTGTATTTGGGTTGATTTCCATGATTTCTGCATCATCGCCCATGAAAAAAAATTGCTGCTGTGTGCTTGGTGCATCTACTTCTATTTCGCTTGGTTCCAATCCTTCTTTGTAGATTCTGACCGTATTTTCGGCAGCATCAAAACGCTCGCGCAATTTGCTTTCCGAAATACCCATTTCTACTATTTCGTTGACAATTTCATTGTCCAAATCATCAATACTTGCTATACGAAATATTTTTGTTTGGCGGTCAATAAGGTTTGAAGAATTTTCCTGACGAAAAAAGTGATTTATTCCGTGATTTCCATCAGAATCATCTTCGGTTTTGTACATGCGAATCCCTTGTCCGCCTTCTCTAATCTTATCCAAATCAATACCGTGTTTTTCCAATTCTTTGCGAATATCTTCCGGCATTTCTTGGTCCGAATCTATCTTGAAAATGCGAATGTCATGGTCTTCTCCCTCTTCTCCTTCTTCATCCGAATCAATAATAATAGTTCGTTTTTCGCTACCCTCAATGATGTTAATATCAATACCATGCGATTCGAGTTCATCTCGAATTTCTTGTGGCAATTCGCCGTTTTCGCCGCCTGCCTGTACGCGCACGATGCGTCTTTTGACTCCGTTTTCAATCGTCTCTTCGATGTCAATGTCAAATTCACCTTCCATATCTTCCCAATCTTCGGCATTGACTTCTACTTCTGTTTCAATGGTTTCGGTGGTTTCATTGCCGTCTGCATCAATGATTTTTTTAATCTTGATTTCCTTTTTGATGATGGTAGGCGAGTTGTCGTCTTGAGCAAACAATGAAAGGCTCATCCCAAACATCAAAGTGGTGAGCAACATTGATAATACAAATCCAAAAGTAATGTTTTTCATATTGTCTTAATGTTGTGGTGTTTTTGTGTCCTAGTATTGTGGTGTTTTTACTACGACATTTCCAACACCTTTTTTGTTGAAAAATAAATATTTGTGTTTGCTGTTCGTTTCTTTCGTATCGCAAAATACAGTTTATAATTGGACTAAGCTAAACAAACTATGATTAGTAAGATAAATTTAAACATGCTCTAATCTTTAATCTATTCAGGTTCGTCGTTCTTAGTACTTCGTTTTTCGTTGATTTTTTCCGAAAGCTGCCATCATTTGTTGAAATGAGTATAAGGCAACTCGCAACAAATAACTGTCCAAAACTACTCGTTCTTTTTCACTCACTCTGCGTTACAAAAATGGTCATTTATCCAGATAAACTCACATTTTCGCGCCTTGATTGAGCAAAAAATAACTTCGCATTTTTGGACA
>CALCMV010000420.1 GCA_937967535.1 uncultured Saprospiraceae bacterium | reverse complement strand
CCGGGCGCAGCTTCGGGGTGGTATTGTACGGAAAAGGCTTTACCATTTTTCGAGCGAATGCCTTCTATGGTATTGTCGTTGAGGTTTTTGTGGGTGATTTCTACCTTGTCTATATTTTTCTCAATCGCATCGGGACTGACTCCGAATCCGTGATTTTGACTGGTGATTTCACACTTTCCGCTAATGATATTTTTGACAGGATGATTGATGCCCCGGTGTCCATTGTGCATTTTATAGGTGGGAATATCCAGTGCCAATGCCAGCAATTGGTGACCAAGACAGATACCAAAAAGTGCTTTATTTTCCTTCAAAATTTCCTTGACCGTTTCCACCGCATAATCCATCGAAGCGGGGTCGCCCGGACCATTGGAAAGGAAATAACCGTCAGGATTCCAAGCCTTCAACTCTTCAAAACCCGTGCGTGCCGGGAAGACTTTGACATAACAATCACGCGAAGTAAAACAGCGTAAAATATTTTGCTTTGTGCCAAAATCCAAGACGGCTACGCGGTGACTCGCATGCGGGTCGCCAAGTGCATAGGCTTGTTCGGTGCTGACGCTAGAGGCGAGTTCGAGACCTTCCATCGGCGGGACTTCGGCGAGTTGTTTTTTGAGTTGGTCAATGTCGGTGGTTTCGGAAGAAACGATGGCATTCATCGCGCCTTTGTTGCGGATATGTCGCACGAGTGCGCGGGTATCCACGTCCGAAATGGCAACCATATTTTCGCGTTCAAAATAATCCTGAATGGCATTATCTGCCATCGGGCGCGAGTATTCGTTGGTGAAATTTTTACAAATCAAACCCGCAATTTTGATGTCTTTCGACTCAGCTTCGGTGTCTTTGATGCCGTAATTGCCGATGTGGGCATTGGTCGTGACCAAGAGTTGACCATAATACGACGGGTCGGTAAAAATTTCCTGATAGCCCGTCATGCCGGTATTGAAGCAGACTTCGCCGGTGGTCGTACCGATTTTTCCGGCAGCTTTGCCATGAAATACTGTACCGTCTGCGAGAAGAAGGAGAGCTGGTGTACGCTGTGTTTTACTCATGGTAAATTTTTGTGTTGCAAAGGTAAGGAATGAGTAAATGAGTAAATGATGAAATGAGTAAATATTTTCCTTTTAAATTGGGGTTAGTAATTAGTTGATTAGTGATTAGTTAGTTGTGGACTTTGTATGGTAAAAAAGGTCTCCATAAAAAGGTTTATTTTCTGAACATAAAAATCTAATTATGTTTTTTAAAATATATAATACTTACTTAAAAACAATTTTTAGACTTTGAGATGTCTCAAAAAAACAATGACCTTTTTCATGAATAAACATTCATAATAAACTGACTAATCACTAATTAACTAATCACTAATAAGGCCAATTTAAACATGCTCTAATTTGCCGCATTTTCTTTAATCTTATCAAAATCCTCAAAACCGTGTTCCAATCGTTTTGCCACTTCATCTTCTCCTAGCACCGACATGATTTCAAAAATTGATGCCCCCTTAGTGGTTCCCGTCACTGCCAATCTTAGGAAAGGAAAGACCTGCCCTGCCCCTAGTTCTTGTTCTTCCATGAATTTTTTGACATGTTCCTCAATATTTTCGGGCGTAAAATTGCGGAGGCGATTGATGGTTGATTTCAGGTCGTGCATTTTGTCGCGGTTTTCGGGCTTCCATTTTTTGCGGATGATTTTTTCATTGTCGTACTCCCTCACTTCCTCGAAAAAATAGCGGCTGCTACTCCAAAAATCATTCAATGTTTCGAATCGCTCGCGCATCAGGTCGCAGACTTTCGCAAGGTATTCGTCCGTAGCTTGGTGTCCGCGTCCTTCTACCTGCGGACGTACAAGGGCAGCCAATTCTGCCGCATCCGTCTGCATGATATATTGCTGATTAAACCAACGCGCTTTTTGAATGTCAAATCGCGCTCCCGATTTATTAATTCGCTCTAAATCAAAGGCTTCAATCAGTTCGGCTTCCGTAAAAATCTCTTGTTCCGTACCCGGATTCCAACCCAAAAATGCCAGAAAATTCATGGAGGCATGGGGCAAAAAACCCTGTTCGCGGAAGCCCACAAACATAGCGTCTTCCTTCTTATCAAACCAATCCATCGGGAAAACGGGAATCCCCATTTTCGCGCCATATCGTTTCGAGAGTTTGCCCTTTCCATCGGGTTTGAGTATCAAAGGCAAATGACAAAATTGGGGCATCGTATCTTCCCAACCCAAGTAGCGATACAACAATACATGCGTAGGTGTACTCGGCAACCACTCTTCTCCGCGTATCACATGCGAGATTTCCATAAAATGGTCGTCCACGATATTTGCCATATGATAGGTCGGCATCCCGTCGGCTTTGAGCAGCACTTTATCGTCGAGTTCATTGCTGTTGAAGGTGACCTCGCCCCGCACGATGTCCTTGAATTTAATCTCCTCATTTGGCTCTACTTTCAGCCGAATGATACGCGGTGTACCCGCCTCGTCCAATGCCTTGATGTCGCTTTCCGAAAGGCTCAATGTATTTTTCATTTTACCACGCGAAGCATAATTATACTTGGGATTGGGGTCTTCGGGAGTTTTGAGGGCTTCGCGCATTTGATTGATTTCTTCGGGGGTATCGTAGGCGTAGTAGGCATGTCCGTTGGCAATGAGTGCTTCGGCGTATTTGGCATACATCGGCTTTCGTTCCGATTGGCGGTAAGGTCCGTAATCACCGCCCTTTTCTACATTCTCATCCGTCTGTAGTCCACACCATTTGAGGGCATTCATAATGTATTCTTCTGCCCCCTCCACATAGCGTGTGCGGTCGGTATCTTCAATTCTGAGGATAAAGGTGCCACCCGTTTTTCGGGCAAATAAATAATTGTACAGGGCAGTACGAACACCACCAATATGCAAGGGTCCCGTAGGACTTGGCGCAAAACGAACTCTTACTTTTTTCATTTATAATGAGTGAATTATTAATGATACAATGCTATAATGATGCAATGCTACAATGATTTTGAGTGTGACGCATATTAGTAGTGTTTTGTATGTTCCTGTAATGACTGCTTTACAGGCTGACCGCGAATACTGTACAGACGACTTTAGCCGTCTCGAAATAATATGTAATTTACTGTTTTTTAGTTTTTTATAAATAAAAAATAAAAAACAGCGACGGCTAAAGTCGTCGGTACAGGCATTCGCGTCCACCCTGTTTAGCTATCAATTATATCATTACTTTAATTTTTAATTAACTTAAAAACAATAATATACAAATATTTTTATAACTCACTTGACAGCTAAAGCAGTCATTACGGAGTTCTCAATAAATCTTTGTCGGACTTTCTATATTAAAAACACTAATAATGTGTGTTGCACTCATGATTTTTGATTGATTTTCGCAAAAATAAGGATAAAATTTTTAAACATGCTCTTAATCCATTAAATCCGCTATGGCAATCGCATGAAACTGATATTTTGTTACTATGAGAACAAGCGTGATAGCTTGCTTTGATTTTTAATTGAACAAAAAAGCGTACTTTTGTGTATTGTTTTTGAGAAATCAAATAACAAGTGCTTTGAAAACATTTGTTATTCACGATAAGTTCTCAATTGATTTAATTTTGAACGTTCTAATTGACGGATAATTAGCGTTCATTTTTTCAGAATAATCTCTAATAATTTGTAAACATTCGTTTGAGTTCGTTTTAAGTTTATTTTCATAAAAAACATAAATTATTTAATATGATTTTTTGAAAAAAATCAGTATTTAAACTTAAACTTGTATACTCAAACTTAAACTTAGTAGAATATGTATCCTGCAGACTTAGTTGCCCCGATGCAAAGGGATTTGACCGACCATGGTTTTGAGCCATTAAATACAGCGGATTCGGTAAAGGAAGTATTGGACACGAAAGAGGGAACGGTTTTGGTGGTTGTCAATTCCGTATGCGGCTGTGCGGCTGCCAATGCCCGTCCGGGCGCAAAACTCGCCCTGCAAAATGGAAAAACACCCGACAAAGCTACGACTGTTTTTGCGGGTGTTGATAAGGATGCGGTGGATACAGCGCGTATGTATATGCTGCCTTATCCGCCGTCGTCGCCATCCATTGCTTTATTCAAAGATGGCAAATTGGTGCATTTCATTGAGCGTCACCAAATCGAAGGACGCATGGCAGAACACATCGCCGAAAATCTGAAAATGGCATTTGACCAACATTGCTAAAAATTTTGGTAATGTTACACATAATAATGCTAGAACCACTAATCCCGATAGCTATCACATTAGCCTGCGGTAACTATCGGGATACCAAATTTCCAAATGTCTAGTTAAAAGAACGTTTTGAGAACTTAGGCACTTAGTAATTTTTTGAAACCAACATGTTGTCGATAAATTTGCGTTCTTGGTTTATCCCTCCGAAGGAGGCTTAAATTTGTCCCGTATAGCTATCGGGAGAATTTGAACTTGTTCTTAAACTTTTAGACTTTGGACAGAGGAAATTGGGGAATTGGGAAATTAGGTAAATCCTTCTTTATTAGATTTTCACAAAAAATAATTAATTACATGTTTTATTTTATTAAAAAAATCATTCAATTGATTATCAATGAGTTACGATTGTAAACCTAATTTCCCAATTCCCTAGTTCCCATTTTGTCCAAAGTCCAATTAAACTTAAACTTTACTTAGATATTACAGCAGACATTTCTCTATTTCACGTATTATAGATTCAATATTATCTTTGGCTTCTTCTTTATCCGCACTTCCACCAACGAGTAGTTTGCTTATCTTTCCTGATTTATCCACTACAAAAGCAGTCGGAAACCCAAAATGGGTGATTAAGTTCCTCTATAATAAGCGGTCCACAATTCGGTATGATGTCAAATTCAAATTCGTAATAAGGAATAAAATACTCATTCAAATCTTTTTCTGTTTCAAATGTCAATGCGATGAACTCTACACCTTTATCTTGATATTTTTCTAGCAATTTATTCAATTCATCTAATTCAGCAATACAAGAAGGACACGCAATAAACCACAAATAAATGACCGCGACTTTGCCTTCTATATCTTCCGAATTTAGCATTTTTCCCCCAAGTGTTTTTCCTTCAAATTTGAAGATACTTTTACCTTCCATAAAGGACATTCGTTCCACGAAGTTCATTTGTTTTGAGGTTTCTAATGATAACTTGTACGATTGTGCATCTGCATTTGATATGAATAACAGCACCAAAAAAACAGCTAATAGTTTTTGTATCTTTTCCATGATTATAATTTGTTTTACAAATGCCTCCCTAACGATTTTAGCCAGAATAAAATTGTCGCATCAGTGATGCGACAATTCATAGTTGTATATTTTCTATGTTAAAATTCTCCCAAAAACCCGTAAATTCACCAAAAATACAAACATGAAAATCATCACCACACTCCTCGCCTTAATCATAGGCATCAGCGTATTCGCACAGGTTTCTCCTACACAGCGCAATGCTGCCGAAATCCAACACGCCATCGAAAAACTCCGCACAGTGGGCAGCGTCTTGTACATTGCCGCGCACCCTGACGATGAGAACACCCGTATGATTACCTACTTCGCCAATGAGCGAAAGATGAACACTGCCTACCTCTCCCTCACCCGCGGCGACGGCGGACAAAATCTCATCGGACCGGAAATCCGCGAACTCATGGGTGTCATGCGAACACAGGAACTCCTCATGGCACGTCGAGTGGATGGTGGCGAGCAATTTTTCTCCCGCGCC
>CALCMV010000419.1 GCA_937967535.1 uncultured Saprospiraceae bacterium | reverse complement strand
ATTTTTTCAAACTGATAATCAATAGCTTATGGTTTTGACGAGGCATCAAAGAGGGAATTTATCGGGATAAGTGACCGATTTGATGTGAAGTCAAGTTCATAAGATATTGGTTGTCAGGCAGAAAAAATTTAAACATGCTCTAAGTTTGCTTGTGGAATAGTACTCGTCTAACGAAGGTTTTTGTGAAATGTAGTGATTTGTCTCATAAAATATTCGCATTGAATAAAGAGATTCGTCTGACGAGTATTCGCTTTAGGCAAAGTTAAATGGCTATCCTTAAAATTAAAAAAGTAACTGATAATCAGTTGATAGTAATTTGCAAAACGAAATAGAATACAATTTAGTGGATTATGCGAATAAAACGCATTTTTTTATTTTTAATGAAAAAAATCTTCGTTCTATCACGCTAATTTGATATTTGCAAAAAATTTAAATGAGTGTGACACACATAAGTGGAAGTTTAATATTAAAATGAATTTTGTAGGCGCATAGCGTCGATACTATTTGTAACAACAATGCCCCACTACCCGAAAAAGGCGCATAGCGTCATCACTATTAATACGGTAATTTTAATGGTGTCGTCGCTATGCGGCTTAGGGAATTGTGGGCTTAATGTCGGTTACAAATAGTGCCGTCGCTATGCGCCTAATATTACGAATCCACTTATGTGTGTCACACTCAATTTAAATATACACTTATAAATTCGCTCATTTTCATAATTCATTCATTCAAAATTCAAACCCATATGAATGGTAAAATATTTTTTCTATTCCTTTTTTTACTCCTAATCGGTGCCGGTGCTTGGTACATCAGTCAACAAGGCAAAGGAGGAGAACAAAGCAAAGCCGTCAAAGTAGCTGCCAAGCACGGCAATCTGGATGTAATCGTCACCTCTACGGGCGAATTGCAAGCCAAAAACTCCACCAAAATAACCGGTCCGCAGGGCTTACGAGGTATTGGTCAGGTCAAAATTTTGGAAATGGTGCCGGAAGGTACGATGGTCAAAAAAGGTGATTTTGTAGCCCAACTCGACCAATCGGAACTCGACAAACGCAAAGAAGATTTTCAAAATATTGCCACCAGTGCCGACGCACAAATCAAAGAAGTAGAGCGAGATACGGCGATTACTTTGAGCAAATTGCGCGACCGCATCAAAGAACTCGAATTTAGCATTGAAAATAAGCGCAAAGAGGTCGGCATCAACATCTACGAACCCCAAGAGGTGCAAGACCGCGTACAAAGCGAACTCGAAAAACTCCAACGCGATTACGATACCGAAAACAAAAATTACGCACTCGAAGTCCAAAAAGCAAATGCACAGGTCGAAAAGGTAACGTCCGACAGAAATAAGCAATACAAAAAGATAAGAGAAACGCAGAAAACAAGCAAACAATTCAATGTAACCGCACCAAGTGACGGCATGGTCGTATACGAGCGCGATTGGCGCGGCAATAAAATCACAACAGGCTCGACGATTAGCTCATGGAGTTCCATAGTAGCGAGCCTACCCGATTTGAGCGTCATGGTATCCGAAACATATATCAATGAAATTGATGTGAACCGCATAAAAGTAGGTCAGGAAGTCGAAATAAAAGCTGATGCTTTGCCCGACAATACTTACACAGGCAAGGTCATTTACATTGGCAATATCGGTCAGCAACGCCCCGGTTTTGATGCCAAAGTATTCGACATCAAAGTTGAAATCCAAGAGCGCGACAGCCTCCTCCGCCCTGCCATGACTAGCTCCAATGGCATTCTCACGGACTCTTATCAGGATGTGACCTACATTCCCCTCGAAGCCCTGCACAATCAGGAAGATATTAGCTTCGTTTATATGGACAAAAACGGTGCGGCGGTACGTCAGGAAGTCATCACAGGAAAATATAATGACGCTCAAATCATCATCAAAGCAGGCTTGGAAAAAGACGAAGAAGTCTACCTTTCCATTCCCGAAAATCCCGACGATTTGGACTTAATCAAAATAGAAGAAAACGAAAAAGAAAAAATCACTCAAAAAGATTTTTGATTCAGCGATTTTTGATTTTTGACTGAGGCTTCAGTCGAAAATCAAAAATCAGTGCAATCAAAAATCGATAATCAAAAATCAAAAAATTGTTAAGGCTTTTTTCCAACTTCAACACAGCACTCGAAGCAGTTTTTACCAATCGGTTAAGGGCATTGCTGACGGCACTCGGCATTATGTTTGGCGTGGCGGCAGTGATAGCAATGTTGGCGATAGGTACAGGTGCGCGACAGGAATTGTTGGAGCAAATGAAACTGATTGGCTCCAATAATATCGTCGTGAAAACGGTCTTGGAGGAAGAAGAAAAAGTATCAGGCGAACAAGCCCAAAAACGCGCTTTTTCGCCCGGCTTGTCTATGGACGATGTACGCGCAATCGAAGCGCAGATACCAACAGTAGAAACGGTCAGCCCCGAATTGGTATTGCAGGTAAAAGCCATCCGAAAAAGACGCAGTGAAGAAGCGCGTTGTGTCGGTATTCGCAATGCTTTTTTTGAATTGAACAACCTCAAAGTAGAGCGTGGCAGTGCTTTTCACAGCTTGCAGATGAAAGACGGTTTGCCCGTCTGCATCATCGGCAAAAGCATACAAACCAAGCTTTTCGGTGGCGAAAACCCCATTGGCAAAAAAATAAAATGCAACGATATATGGCTCACCGTTGTGGGCGTATTGGGGCGACGCTACACCTCCCAAAACGGACTCGAAAATCTCGGTATCCGTGATTATAATTCTGACATTTACATACCCATAAAAACGGCTTTATTGCGTTTTGAAAATCGCTCCCTACTTACCTCTTTCATGATTCAAAACGAAGAACAGCAAGAAAGTAACCCGAATTACAATCAACTGGACCGCCTTGTTATTCGTGTAAAAAATACAACACAACTCGAAGCTACCGCCGACATCATCGGGCGTATGCTTAAACGCCGCCATTGGAGAGTCGCCGATTACGAAATCACCATTCCCGAACTCCTGCTCAAACAACAACAACGTACACAAGATATTTTCAATATCGTATTGGGTGCCATTGCGGGTATTTCCTTGCTCGTCGGTGGTATTGGGATTATGAATATTATGTTGGCATCGGTCATGGAACGTATCAAAGAAATCGGCTTGCGTCGCTCACTCGGTGCTACACAGACGGACGTGATACAGCAGTTCGTTTTTGAAGCGGTTTTTATTAGTCTCATTGGCGGGATTGTAGGCATTGCACTTGGTTTGCTTTTGGCAGAGGCAGTGGCACGTATCGCCGAAATTCCAACCATTGTATCCTTGTGGTCGGTAGGGCTTGCCTTTGGCGTGTCGGTTGCGATTGGTTTGTTATTTGGTATTTTTCCGGCACGTAGAGCAGCAAAATTAGACCCGATTACGGCTTTGAGAAATGATTAAGATTGGATGTCATTTCAATGCTTATCTCTTAGCTATCAGTTCATAGTTCATAGTTGAATAGTGAATAGTTCATAGTGAATAGTTCATAGTTCATAGTTCATAGTGAATAGTTCATATTGCCGATAAATTTGCAATGTTAGTTTATCCCTCCGAAGGAAACTTAAATTTAAACTTGAACTTATTCTTAAACTTAAACTTAACGCATTATTTCCCATTCATATGCTGAAAACCGCGCATAATTCCGCGTTGTGAATGGCTGATAAAATTGAGAATATGGTCACGCACAACAGAGCTTGGTTCGTGGGTTTTGATTTGTTGGACAGCTTGGGTGGTATTGTGTCCTTTGACGAAGAGGGTGCGGTAGATATTTTGAATTTGGTGAATGGTATCTTGGTCGAAGCCGCGCCGTTTTAGCCCGATAGAATTGACTCCGACGTAGGAAAGCGGATTGCGGGCGGCTTTGACATAAGGCGGTACATCTTTCCTGACGAGCGAACCACCGCCAACCATCGCATGTGCGCCGATTTTGACGAATTGGTGTACGGCAGCCAAGCCACCGAGAATGGCATATTCGCCGACTTCTATATGTCCGGCGAGTGCGGCATTATTGGCAAGAATAGCGTGTTTTCCGATGAGGCAATCGTGCGCTACGTGTACGTATGCCATGAGCATAGCGCGGTCGTCTATCGTAGTAGACCCGCGTGCTTTGGTGCCGCGATTGAGGGTACAATACTCACGAATAATCACATGGTCGCCGATTTCGAGGGTGGTTTGTTCACCTTGAAATTTGAGGTCTTGAGGTACTGCACCCAATACTGCACCGGGAAATATTTTACAATTTTTTCCAATTCGCGTACCGTTCATCACAGAGACATGCGCCCCAATCCACGTACCCGAATCAACCATTACATCACCTTCTATGGCGACAAAAGGACCGATTTCGACATCTTCGGCAATTTGGGCATTGGGGTGAATATATGCTGATGGATGTACCATTCTAAGTTTAAGATTAAGTCGAAGTTTAAGTTTAAGTTTAAGTTAGAATTTGGCGAAGCCAAATTTATTCAAGTTTAGACTTAAACTTGAACTTAAACTTATACTTAATTTCTTATTTGCGTTTAATAATTTGTGCAATCATTTCGGCTTCCGAAACGATTTTGTTGCCTACATAAGCTGTGCCTTGCATATGCACTAAGCCGCGCCGCACAGGACTGAGGAGTTCGAGTTTGAGAATCAAAGCATCGCCCGGCACAACGAGATTTTTAAATTTGGCTTCCGAAATTTTCAGAAAATAGGTGTCCCAGTTTTTCGGGTCGGGCAGCGTACTCATAATGAGGATGCCGCCTGTTTGTGCCATTGCTTCTAATTGAAGAACGCCGGGCATGATGGGATTGCCGGGAAAATGCCCGGGGAAAAAATATTCGTTGAAGGTGACGCTTTTCACGCCAACTACGTGTGTATCAGAGAGTTCAATAATTTTATCTACCAACAAAAAGGGATAGCGATGCGGTAGCAAGCCGCGAATACCTTCGAGGTCATAAATGGGAGTTGCATCCACATCGTATTTGGGTTTGCCGCGCAGTTTGCGTTGGGCTTTGTAGAGTTTTTTGAGTTTTTTGGCAAACTGTACATTGACGGTATGACCGGGCTTGGTGGCTACGATTTTGCCTTTGATGTACTTGCCGATGAGTGCCATATCACCAATCACATCGAGGAGTTTGTGCCTTGCGGGTTCGTTGCTAAAGTGCAAATCCGTTGTGTTGAGAATCCCTTCTTGGTCTACTTTGATGCTGGGTTTGTTGAGTTTTTTTGCAAGGCGGTCTAGGTCGTCTTGCTCCATAGCTCTATCTACAATGACGATGGCATTGTCGAGGTCGCCGCCTTTGATGAGGTTGAGCGAGAGCAATTTTTCTACCTCATGCAAAAAAACGAAAGTACGGCAGGGCGCGATTTCTGATTTGTAATTTGCAAAATCTTCGAGCGAAGCGTACTGCTGTCCCAAGACCGGCGAATTGAAATCAATCATTGTCGTAATCTGATAATCGTCGGCAGGCAGGGCGAGTAGTTCGGAGCCGGTCAGTTCGTCTTTGTATGATATGGGTTCTTCTATTTCAAAATAATCGCGCTCGGCATCTTGCTCTTCTATACCCACTTTTTCGATTGCCTGTATAATCCGAATAGCACTACCATCCAAGATAGGGGCTTCCGGTCCGTCAATTTCTACGAGTACATTATCGAGATTGGAGCCGATAAAAGCCGAGAGGGTATGCTCGACAGTACTGACTTGAGCATCGCCGTATTGTATGGTTGTGCCGCGTTGGGTAGAGGTCACAGCATCGGCATCGGCATTGATAACCGGCTGCCCTTCCAAATCAATGCGTTTGAATTTGAATCCATGATTGACCGGTGCGGGTTGCAGAGTCATGCTTACCTTTTTGCCGGTATGCAAACCAATTCCGTTGAGTTTGACAGATGCTTTGAGTGTGTGTTGATTCATGCTTTATTCTTTCATTGTTTTACTGTTTTACTGTCTTATAGTTTCATAGTTTTCATTTTCGCTGCGTGAAAAATTTGAAACCAATTTAACAATGAAACCATTACAGTAATGAAGCAATGAATGGCAAATATAGCTATTTTTTGAGCGTTTTAAGTGTGAGATAAAACGGCAAGGCAATTTATTGCATTGGTCTTACGAAGTTTGTTTCTATTGAAATTGCAAATCAGACGTATTTTTATTTTTACGAAAAACAAATATTTTATTTATTTTGTGAATATTTTTTTGATAAACAGGTTTTTAGATAAGAAAAAAGTTATCAGTTCATAATTTTTTACAATTCGTTGAATGACAATATTTTGTAAGAGCTAATTTAAATTTTTTCAAACTGATAATCAATAGCTTATAAGTGGAAGTACAAGTTTATCCCGTACAGTTGTCGGGAAAGTTTAAGTTTAAATAAATAATTCATTTTCAATGAATTATCATAATTAAAAGTGCCGCTTAGTTCAGTCCAACCACTTACAAGTTTAAGAGTAAGTTTAAGTTTAAGTTTAAATAAATAATTCATTTTCAATGAATTATCATAGTTAAAAGTGTCGCTTAGTTCAGTCCAACCACTTAGCATTAAATCTAATTTCCTAATTCCCATTTTGTCCAAAGTCTAAAATTAGTCCAATTTATTTAATTTTTTCTCTTAGAAAATATGCAAGACGAAACTAAAATCATGACCCTTCACCCGAAAGGCAAAAAGGGGGTCAATATTCTCCAACGCCGCTATGATGTCATCAAAGATTTTATGCTCGAAACCATCAAAGCACATGGCGAAATTTCTTATTCAGATTTGAATGATTTGGCAGTGGATAAATTGGCAAGTACATTCGATGGGAAAGTGCCTTGGTATGTCGTAACCGTTAAATTAGACCTCGAAGCAAGGGGCATTATTGAGCGTGTTCCTAAGACGAGTCCGCATAAGGTGAGGATGAAAACGTAATATTTCCTATGAAATTAATTGAACATTAAATGTCATTTCCATAAGCGATTATATTTTATTTTAATTAAAATTAAATATATAAATTTATTTTATATTATAACATTATGTAAAATTTTTATTTAGTATCTGCTCGAAAACACCTCTTGTTGAGGTTTTCGGATAAAAACCGCTTACCGATTCTTCAAGAATAGGGTTAAGCGATTAGCTTAAAATATATTTTTTCTAAATGTGATTGTAGTTTTCGGACATTTTACCGGCAT
>CALCMV010000418.1 GCA_937967535.1 uncultured Saprospiraceae bacterium | reverse complement strand
GAAAATCCACAAAAGGCTTGTCACTTAATAAGACAAATTGGGCAAATACATTTGATTCGCCTCCCTTCAAAGCCTATCCTGTTACTTGCGGAATTACCTTCACTTACGGTGGTCTGAAAGTGGATGAACGTGCGGCAGTTTTAGATGAAAACGACAAGCCGATTGAAGGGCTTTTTGCTTGTGGTGAGTTGGTCGGTGGCGTGTTTTATCATGGCTATCCGGGTGGTTCAGGATTGACTTCGGGGGCGGTTTTTGGGCGGATTGCAGGACGTAGTGCAGGAAACGATAAAGTCTGATTTATATCACAAGTAAGCTGCAAGAGGATTGACTCCACGCCAAGTCCCTAGCGATTTATAGGGTTGGAATCGCGTAAACATTTCCTCTTTATACCAATCCAATTGTCGTGTTTTTTGAATGGCGGTGTGGTGTTCGTGGCTTTTGTAGGCAAACTCCATGAGCGATGCTTTGCTCTTCCAAATGCTGAATGTAGCCATTTGAATAACAGGCACTTCGCCGATGCCATTGCTATAAATCAAGCCTTCATTGCCGCGTAATTGGAGGTGAGAAGTGGGAACATAGCGCCAGAAAGAAAGTAATTTTTTGCCCCTTATGGTCGCGCGGGTAATAACTGCGACGAGTGGAATATCGGGATTGAGTGTAGGGCTTTGTTCAAAAGGATTTTTCCCTGACCACATACCTTTTGCCACGATATTTTTCATAAAAATTGTCCACGTTTCAAGGGTTTTTTCGCGGTAAAGATTCATCAATTCGGAAGTCAAAAAACGCTCTGCATCTGTTTCCGCATCCCAAACGGTAAGCAGCGAATAAGTACTCCAATCGGGATAAGGATTGAAGCCTTCATTTTTGCCGCAGCCCATTAGTTTGTAAAAGTGTAAGCCCTCCATTTTGGCAAGAAAGCCATGCGCCTCATTCATCATATAAAACGCCCAGCATTTATTACGAAAGCCCTTGTATTTGAAAAAAGTAATCGTCGTAATTTGCATAGTGTTGTAGTGTCGAGGTTTCCTAGTGTTGTAGTGATTCTAACGGCTCAATACTCGTAACTCGCTACTTATTATTCGCTACTCTCTTCCTTTTTTATTTCAGCCAAATTTATCGTATCTATCTCTTTATCAATGTAATATAAAGACATCGGGCTACTGCCAATTAGTTTGATTTTATCCAAAATAGAACGCATGAGGCTCTCCTCTTCGCGTTGTTCGGCGATATACCATTGGAGGAAATTGTCGGTGGAGAAATCATTTTCCGACTTGGCAATTTCCATTAAATGATGGATGGATTTGGTTACTTTTTGTTCATGTTGGTATACAGATTCAAACATCTTTTGCGGCGACTCAAAACTATGTGGTACTTGCTCAATCAGGGGCGTGAGTGCATGTGCATCCACCTCACTCATGTACTCGTATATGCGTAGCATGTGGGCGCGTTCTTCGTCAGATTGGCGGTGCATAAATCGGGCGCAGCCTTCCAAGCCTTCCGCATCGCACCAAGCTGCCATTGATAGGTATAAAAAGGAAGCCTTTGCCTCTAAGCCGATTTGCTGATTGAGTGCCGCAGTCATTTTTTTCGAAATCATAGTTATGAAAATGAGTAAATAATTAGATGAATAAATCAGTGAATGTATTGCAACATTATAATTGCAAAATGTCTAAATTGTTTAAAAACGTACTGTTTTGAATGTAAGAAATCCCCAAATTCTGTTCTACTACAATTGAGTTTAATCGTGTTTTGCAGTATTTTGGCATAAATTTTTAACATAATTCCGAAAAGGATAATACATGAAAAAAATAATACCACAATCCTGCTTAACACAAGAAGTTGTTTTGCAATACCTTCATCAAAGATTAAGTGAAGAGGAAACCCATGCGGTAGAAAGTCACTTGATAGATTGTACAGAATGTAATGAAGCCATCGAATATTTTGCCTGTACACATAATGCTGCTGATAATCCGGCGCAACCGATCTACACATTAATGCGACAATGAATCAATGCGACAATGTTTACCCTCATTGACGCATCTCAATGTCGCATTATTTAACGATAAATTCTTGCTTTATCGTTAGAAAATCTTCTTTCCCTTGTATGATGGCAGAAAAAATAAGTCGTCCGCGTTTATTGGCTTTGCGGATGAGTTTTGCCATACTTGAGCTAATTTCATCGTCGCCATCTACCCGCTTATATTTTAGTCCGCGAAAATATTCCACTTCGAGTTCGCTGATAGGATGCACCTTACCATACAAATCCCGTACATAGACCGTCTCTTCGCTCAATCTTTCCAATTGTGATTTGGCTACGCCGTCCGGTTTGGCATTGCCCCAAATGAGTTTGTACTGCGATTTTTTGTCGCTGTCCTCGTCCTCATTTGCAGTATCATTTTGCAAGCGGAAATTGATGGGCAAATTGAAACGCACTTTCACCGCTTTGCCTTCGTGTATGCCCGGTATCCACTTGGGCATGAGGTTCACTACACGCAGGGCTTCTTCGCCACATTCGCCGCCGATGTCGCGCTTGATTTCGGGCATCATAATATCACCATTTTCGCCGACTACGAATGATACCAATACCATTCCTTCCAAACCCTCTTTGCTTGCTTCCGGTGGGTAGCGCAATTCGTTTGCAATAAAATTAACGAGTTTGTCTTTTGCACAGGCATTTTTGAGGGCAGTAGCTTTGTCGCTATTTTCGCAGCCCGGAAAGCGCGGCATTTCATCTACGATACGATAAATGTTTTCGCCATCAGCTGTTTTTTCGACAAAAGTATCCGGCTCGCTTGCTTCCAATTCTTGCGGTGCTTCGGCAGGAACTGTGGGTATCGTATCCGTCTGTGCGAATGTATCATTTATGATTAGAAAATAAATAAATGTAATTAGTAAAAATCTAAAAGTAGTCATGGTTCTTGATTGTTGAAATCGTACTGCCAAATATAGCATCTTATATTCACAAATCTAAATAAAAAAACCTTATTAAACATAGCAAAAAACTCACCTTTCATTTTGGAAATGAAAGGTGAGTTTTTTGCTAAATTTTACTATAACTTTTGAAAACTACGGATAAAAATCTCGCGAAATCACAAATCATTGTTAATCAATCACTTATGAAGATTAAAAAACATTACAGCTAAAATATAGCTTTTACGTAGCTCATTGAAAATCTGCTCAAAATTACATTTAATTCAATTAGTTACGTATTTATTTTTTCTTTAATTATTTTTAATTGAAAATGCAATAAAATTTGTATTAGGGAACGCAAAGAAAATAACCTACCCCAAATGAAGTCGTTATTTTTTTGGTTCTTTGACAATTTTTGCATTTTTTTAAATGTAAAATACAAAATATAAAATGTAAATTTCGATAGCTATCGGAATGTAGTACGCACACAAATTATTATGTTTTTTACTTTTTAATAATTGAAAATCAATAAAATAAGTAACATTTCGTTCACTCGCGTCCTACAAATTTACATTTTACATTCATTCAAAATTTCTCTTTTTGCAAAAATTGTCAAAGAACCATTTTTTCCTTATTCAATGCCTTCAATCCGTTATTATACTGATGAAAATATCAATCCCAGACTCGTTAAAGATTTGACAGAGAATGGTTTAGAGCTACTTTCTTGTCAAGCGGCGGGTATGTTGGGAGCTACGGATGTGGAGCAATTATTATTTGTCACAAAAGAAAAACGCCTCATAATCACCCGCGACGATGATTTTTTGAAATGGCATCGCAAAGGCGCGAAACATACAGGCATTATCTACATTCATCCGAAAATGACGGACGAAGATGCCCTCAAAGGTATCCTCAATATTCACGAAAATCATGCTACACAAATTCAAAAGAAAGCACGCAGAGTGTATGTTATTCAACCCCGAAAAACGCAATGGAATTTGTGGGAATGGTTAAAGGATTTGTTTGGTTAAAAAATCAAATCTCCTCAAAACTCTTCTCCGCGAGCCAGCCCTGTTCGCCATTCGGCAAACGCACTTTGTGCCAGTCCCCGATTTGGTCGAGCAAACTGATTTTTGTGCCTTCATGTAGCATCAGAATATCGGGGCTATCTGCCGTAGCAGCATCTTTTAGGGCGATTTCTTTGGCGAGGATAATGGCTTGATTACTATTTTGTTGTGTTGCTTTTCGTTGTGCAGCTAAGGCAAATGTAATTCCGAATAACAGCAAGCACACCATACCGCCGAGAAAGCCACGTTTTTTCTGTTCGCGGTCGGTCAGTAGCAACCAAACCGACAAGCCGGCAACCGCCAGCCACAACATCAAAACCGATAAGCAGGACCAAGCACCCGCCGACAAACTCTGCTGCAAAGCCCGCCACCACCGCGTCAGAAAAAAATCGGGCAAAGGCTGGATAATATCTATCGTCCGGGCTTGTGCAATGGCGAGATTGTCGCGTGCCTCTACATCGCGTGGCGCGAGTAAGCGAGTACGCTCGTAGTTAAGGATTGCTTTGCCGAGATTGCCTGTTTTGAAGTAAGCATTTCCCAAATTATAATACAATTCTGCCGAGTGCTGCCCCCCCTCAAGTATGCCTTCATATTGCTCAATCGCAAAATTGTAATTGCCTTTTTTGTAGGCTTGATTGGCGGCTTCAAATGTGGGTTGAGCCATTAAAAATGAACCAAAAAATAAAAGAAAAATAGTTGCCACTGCTTGTCCGCCGTCTGCTGTCAACCGTCTACCATCTACCGTCTCGATGCTCGTGATGACTGTCGCCGCTTCATCATAAGTCTTATTCATATCTGCCGCATTATCCATTCCTGCGAATAATGCCATTTCACAAGTATTCAACAGCGATACAAAACGCTCCGTATCAGCTTCCGCAACTTGTTGAGCGACGAGTTTTTCGCGCACATTTTCTTTGGTCAATTCCGATAGAGGGATTCCCAATTTATCGCCCACATAACCCCAAAGTGCCTGTGAAATTTCATCATAAAAATCGCGGCTACGCTTGGCATCCAAATGGGTTTTGGCAGTAGCAAGACGTTCTTGTGCGACTTTTCCCGCGCCTTGCTGACGCAGGAGATTTGGGTCTATTTGTCCGCGTTTGATGAGGATTTGGCGATAACCGATTGCTCCGCCAAATAAAAGAACGGGTAATACAAGCATTGCCCAAAAAGGAAAAGAACCGAAAAATCCGCGTCCGCGTGTACGCAAGCGTGTAGTGGTTTTGAGGGGCTGAATATCTTGATTTTTCAGTTGGTTTTCTTCATCAATGGCATCAAAAGTCGTAGCTGCACCTGCCGCACCGCGCAATACGCGAAAGGCAATCGTATCAGGTATTTTGGTCACGTATTCCGACAATTGAGGGTCAAAATACGAAAATGACGGCGCAACTTCAAAAGTCCCCGTCCGCTTCGGCAAAAACACATATTCAAAAGTCTTCGTACCACTGATTTTACCTCTATCTTCATAGACTTTTTCGCTGATTTTGGGTTCGTAGAGGTCAAAATCTTCGGTATTCAGTCCCAAATCCGGTGCTTGTATTTGCTTCAAATCGCCTGCGCCATAAATGCTGATACCGAGTGTGTATCCTTCATTGAGCGAAATCGTATTGCTGCTGCCCGCCGTCACCCGAACATCATAAGTACCAATCGCGCCACTAAAATTTTCGGGCTTTCCTGCCTCCGGCAAAGGCTTGACATTCAGCTTCAAAACAGGGCTTTTGATATTTTCGCGGAAGGCGCGTCGTTGCCCTTCGAGGCGCACTTGAGTCTGGATGGTCATGGCTTGTATTTCGAGCAATCCGGTCTTTTGCGGAAAGAGCGCGACTCGCTTGACGGGCTTGTACTTGTAGTTGATATCGTCCATCATTTTCGTGCGCCACTCGTCAGGAAATTGCTTGACCTGCACCGCATAGAATCCCGGATATTCCGGCTCATTTACGAGGCTCATCCGGTCAACCCCGACACTGGTATACAAGGTGTAATCCAACTCTATGCCCTGTCCAAGCCAAATCGTTGTGGTATCTACTTCGGCACGTAGCAGGATAGCCGTACCGCTATTGATGCGGTCAATGGCTTTTTCGCGTGTCCCTTTTTTGCCCGGTGGCAATACCTCAATTTTGAGTGGTTTGGTGCGGTAAGTTTTACCATCCACCTTTGCTATTGCCGCCCCGATAGTAAATTTTCCAACCTTCCTCCCTTGCAAAGTATAGGTACGTGAAATATTGCGTGTCATCCGCCCGTTGCGATATTCAATATTCTGTCCCTGACTGTTGCGAAGATTCGTAAGCCCCTTAAAATCAGGAGGTTGAAAACTCGTCATATTCCCATTATAAACTGTAAAAGTGACATCCACATAATCGCCCTTTACGATTTGAGTAGCGTTGGTCTTGGCTTCAAAACTGACTTGCGCCCAAACGGATAAACCGCCTGAAAAGCCAAAAAATATTAATATTAAAGTAATATAACGAATGAAATTCATGTGATTTGGTGGAATTTATCCCTAATCCTTTTGCTATAAAACAATGTCTTCGCTAAATTTTGAATGACAAATTAATTTAAATTTCACTTTGCTTTTTACTGATAGTTATTAATTAATTAAATATTTTTTATCATTCAAAATTTTTCATTCATAATTCAAAATTGGCGAACACATTAATGTAAGCATCTGAAATTTT